>USCJ01000244.1 GCA_900553215.1 uncultured Collinsella sp. | reverse complement strand
CCGCTATAACCTGGGCGCGGCACTGCTGTGCTTGGCGGGCATTGGTTTGGTGGCGCTCGATAGCGTTGAATTCAACATCGGTGACGTCATTACGCTGGCGGGTGCGGTCTTTTTCGCCATCCAGATGGCGGTGACTGCCAAGTACGGTCGCAAGATGGACATCAACGTCATCACGTTTTGGATGTTTGTGGGCAATGGCGTTTTGAGTTTAATCACGTCGCTGCTATTCGAGACTCAGGCGCCCCTCTCTGCATGGACGCCGGAGTTTATCGGTGTGGCTGTTTTCCTCTCGGTGGGCTGCACATGCGCGGCGCTGCTCGTCCAAAACGTCGGTTTGGCGCATGTCCCCGCCTCGACGGGCTCACTGCTTCTTTCGATGGAGTCGCCTTCGGGCGTGTTGTTTTCGGTGCTGCTGATGGGGGAGGCGCTCACCTCGCGCCTGCTCGCCGGCTTCGTGCTTATCTTCCTGTCGATTATCTTGAGCGAGACTCACTTCGATTTTTTGCGCAAAAAGCCGCGCCCGCAATTGTAAACAACTTGTTGCGCCGCCCTCTCGGGGCGGCATTTTTTATGCGTCGCCCTTAAAGTTGTACCTTGCACTTTACGCTATCAAAGTGCTTGCTGCAAAAACGTTACTGGAGGGCATTTATGGCACCAGCTCTGTCCGATCTTCAACCGCAATCAGCGCCCAAGGCCACCGCAGCGGCGCAGGCCGCTATCGGTGACGGTCTCGTTGCAGAAGCTCAGGCTTTTGCAGACGAGCTCGCTGTGTGGCGACACGATTTACACCAGATGCCCGAGCTGGGTAATAGCCTCCCGCAGACCTCTGCGTATATTCAAGCGCGCCTGACCGAGATGGAAATCCCATTTGCCACGCTCGTCGATGGTTCCTGTGTTGTGGGCCTTGTCGGCGCCGGTGCCGCCGCGGCCCAGGGCAATGGCGTCTGCACGGACGAACAGGCCGGTACGGTCATCATGCTTCGCGGCGACATGGATGCCCTGCCCGTTGTCGAGGAATCGGGCGAGCCTTTCGCTTCCACCAACGGCTGCATGCACGCTTGTGGCCACGATATGCATGCGACGGCGCTGCTCGGCGCGGCCCGTTTGCTCAAGGCCCGCGAGTCCGAGCTTGTCGACGCTAACGCCACAGTTAAGTTGCTGTTCCAGCCGGGCGAGGAAACCTTTGAGGGTGCCCGCGCCGCCATCGCCGACGGTCTGCTGCAGAACCCGAGTCCCCAGGCCGCCTTTGCCATGCATGTCAATAGCCAGTCGCCGCTTGGCCTGGTGCTCTATGGGAGTCCGGCGCTCTCGGGCGTGTACGGTTTCCGCATCACGCTGCAGGGCAAGGGTGGCCATGGCTCGAGCCCCGAGATCTGCATCGACCCCATCACGGCCGGCGTGCATGTGCACCTGGCGCTTCAGGAGCTTATCTCTCGCGAGGTGCCGGCAGCCAAGGAGGTCGCGCTTACCGTGGGTAAGTTCGCTGGCGGTTTGGCGGCCAACGTCATCCCCGACACCTGCGTGCTCGAGGGAACGTTGCGCGGCTTCGATGTCGAGCTCATGGCTCACCTTAAGACCCGCATCGCGGAGGTCGTCAACGGCGTTGCCGCAACATATCGTACGCTGGCAACCATCGAGACGCTTTCGGACGTTCCGCCGCTCGTGCTCGACAGCGATATGACCCAGGCCTCGCTTGGCTACGTGGGCGCGGTGCTGCCCAAGGCTGCCTTCCTGCCGCTATTCCACGCCATGGCGAGCGAGGATTTCGCACTTATCTCGAGCGAGATCCCAAGTGCGTACTTTACGGTGGGCGCGGCCGTGACCGATACGGACGAGCATTTTGCCCAGCATCATCCCAAGGCGCGCTTTAACGATGCCGAGCTTCCCCTCGGCGCCGCGGCTTATGCCGCCGTCGCTCTCGGATACTTTGCGGACCACAAGGAGTAATCCATGTCCCAGCAACGTAAATTTTTCCCTGGCTGGTTCGTGGTGGCCTCCGGCTTTGTCATCATGGCCACGTGCTACACCATTTTCGTTAACTGCATGACTATTCCTTCCGCACCAAACCTTCCGATATTGGCCTGAAGCCGCTCGGCGAGAACCCGGGCGATCCGTCTGTTTCCACCGCGGGCGATAAGGACGAGCATACGGCCCCCGAGGTTAGCGTCGGCTGGTCTCGTATCAAGAAGAGCCCGGCATTTTGGCTGCTCGTCGTCGCCTTCCTCTTTATGGGCTTGGTCAATGGCGCCATCCTGCCCAACCAGGTTACCAACATGACGAGTGTTACCGTCAACGGTGCCAAGATCGTCACGGGCGGCCACGACCCCATGTGGGCAGGCACCGTGCTTTCGGCCTACATGGTTACCGTCGTTATCGCCAAGATTTCGCTCGGTGCGATCTATGACCGCTTTGGCCTGCGCTTTGGCAATATCCTTGGCTCCGTTGCGTGCATTATCGCCTGCGTGGCGCTGTGTTTCCCGACGACGGACCTCGGTCCTATTGTCGCTGCTGTGAGCTTTGGTGTTGGAACGTGCATGGGCACCATCCCGCCTACCATCGCCGCGTCCAAGCAGTTTGGCATGGCCGACCTCGGTAAGGTCACGGGCACCATTACCTCGCTCGAGATGGTCGGCGGCACCGTGGGCGCTATCGTCTCGGGCGTGCTGTTCGATGCCACGGGCTCCTTTGCGAGCACCTGGATCGTGTGCCTGGCGTGCTCCGTGGTCATGCTCGTGTTCCTGCTGGCATCCGAGCCCATCGCCGCCAAGCTGCGCGCAAGCGTGGCGGGGGAGTAGATAGGCCAAA
>USCJ01000243.1 GCA_900553215.1 uncultured Collinsella sp. | reverse complement strand
TGCCCTTGGGGTCAAAGTCGGAGCCGCCCTTGCCGCCGCCCATGGGAAGGGTGGTCAGGCTGTTCTTAAGGATCTGCTCCAGGCCCAGGAACTTGAGCATGCCCAGGGTGACCGTCGGGTTAAAGCGCAGGCCGCCCTTGTAGGGTCCAATGGCAGAATTGAACTCGACGCGGTAACCGCGGTTGACCTGAACCTTGCCCTGGTCGTCGACCCAGGGAACACGGAACATGACGATGCGCTCGGGCTCGACGAGGCGCTCAAGCAGGGCAGCCTCCTCGTACTCGGGGTGGGCGTCGAGCGCCGGCTGGATGGTGCCGAGGATCTCGGTCGCGGCCTGGATGAACTCAGGCTGCTCGGGATAGCGGGCCTTGAGCTCGTCGAGAACTTTCTGCGTGTAGCTCATGCTTCCTCCAATTGATGGAAAAGAAAAGTGTCGTTCGCGGCGCCCCATGCGCCGTGAGCTTTATCGAGTATGGATAATATCGCACTGTTGCGGCAAAGTTTCGCATAAGCCGACGAGCAGATGTTTCGTTTTGATTACGATGCAGGTAGAAGCGTTTTTGAAAGTCTGACGTGCAAAACCCGTGTTTCAAACCTGTTTCGTCCACGTGTTCCAAACCACCACATTGGGGACAGGCACCTTTGTGGTGGTTTTGACTCGTAATGCCACAAGAAGGCCATTCAAGCAGCGAAACCACCACAAAGGTGCCTGTCCCCAATGTGGTGGTGTTGGTGGTTAGAGGACGAGCTGATGGTAGTCGGCGGGGGTTATACGGCCTTCGGTCGCGGCACGGAAGGCGGCAAGGGCATCGCCCGAGAACGGCATGGCCCAGCACAGACCGCAACCTGCGGTAATGGAGCCCGGCAATGGCATGATGCGCCCGGGCACGCCGGCATCCAAGCACAGCTGCTCGCATTCCATCACATCGAAGGTGCTATCGAACGAAACGATGATCTTGCGCTCGTGGTCGAGAGCATCACCGGACGGGCCTTCGCGGTGTGCCTCACGATACGCCGCGGCGGCCGTTTCCTCTTCCGCAGTATGTCCACAGCCACCGCATCCGCAGGTACAGGGCTCGGAACCATCGCAAGTGCAAGGCTCTCCCGTGTCGGGGCAAATATCGTAAGACATGGCAACTCCAATCGTCTAGGCAAGAAACTCGGCCGCCGCAAACTCCTCGGGCGTATTGACGTTCTCGCAGCAAAGCGTCGAGCCCGCGGCCTTTACGATCTGCGGCTCATCCATATAACCAGCCTGAACGCGATCAATCAGGCAGCGAATGCGCTGGCGGTCACAGGCAAGCAGCTCATGGGCAACCAGCGCACACGCGTCACGGCGCCAGACGGCGCAAAGCGGCTCAATCCCCCGCTCCTCGCGCGGCACGCACACGTCGAGCGCCTCGGCCACAACACGATCGGCAAGCACGCCGATGAGCTCTGGCGAGACAAACGGCATATCGCAGGCGACGATCGCCACGAGCGGCAATCGGGCCGCGGCCAACGAGCTCGCGATGCCGCGCATGGCACCCGCCGGCCCTTCAAGGTCCGCCACCACACGCGGCACCAGGCCACCAAACGCGTGCTCCCCAAGATAGGCAAGCTCACTGGGACGCGAAGTCGTCACGACCAACTCGCCGGCAACTGGCGCCAGCCGACCCAGCACGCGCTCGATGAGCGGCTCGCCGCAAAACGCCATGCGCGCCTTATCGCAGCCCATGCGCGACGACAACCCGCCCGCCTGGACGACACAAGAAAGATCGGCCCGTCTTACGGTAGTCATACGGCAAACCACCCCCATCGGCATGCTCAAAACCCAACACACGAAGCCAAATACCGTCGCCGATAAAGCAGGCCGCGCGGCAAACCCGTGCAAAAACAAAACAGCGCCTTTGCGGCACGCAGCAAGACCGCGAGCACAAAAGCGCTGGTAGCATATGGCGGGAACGAACACATCCAAGACGTTTTGCACGCCTCGCAACGGTTTTGAGGACCGCGGAGCCCACCGGAGCCCATCCGTTCCCAAGTGCGCCGGTATTTTACCAAACCGAACAGGCCCCATCCCATAAAGACGAGCAAGAAGTTGCGGTGGAATAGTTCCTGTTTTTGCTGCCAAAGCCCCCAACTAGGAACTATTTCACCGCAACTGAGGAGACGGGGGCGGGCGACCGGCCTAGCGTAGGGACCTCAGGCCGCCGGCATCCTTGTCGAGTGCGGTAAAGCGCACGGCATCCAGGTGCTCCAAGATGCTGATGGCACGTTTGCGCGACACGCCCAGAGCCTCGCGCAGCACGCTCGTGGTGGCAGCGCCGCCGGCTGCCTCAATGGCGGCGGCAACAAGCTCGCGCGCATGGGCCTCGGCGGCGGCGGACAGGGCAACGTCGCGCTCGACCTTAACGATCGAGCGATTGAGCGAAAGCTCACGCAGGGCTCGCGTCATAACGTCGCGATCGAGCTGCAGCCGCTCGCCCACCTCGGGCAACGTCGGCGCATCGAGGCCGGCTTCGTCCAGCAAGGAAATGATACGCTCGCACGCCTCGTGCACTACGCGCGCCGCAGCGGCAGCGGAGTGCGGGTCGAACACCTCGGCGCCCTCGGAGGCGCACACGCCGCGCGAGCAGCCCTCGGCAATCAGAGCCGCGGCAACGACTTCATCAGCGGCAGGCCACGCAGCATGGACAACGGCGCCGGGCGTAAAGCCCGTCTCCTTGGGAGACGCCGCATGCATGGCTGACAGGGTCGCCGCCAGTGCATCCATCGCGGCATCGAGCACCACGGCGTCCGCCAAGAGGTCCGCATCACCCACGACAAGCTT
>USCJ01000242.1 GCA_900553215.1 uncultured Collinsella sp. | reverse complement strand
CCAGCGCGCAGGCGGCAACAGCGGTCTTGCCGGTACCGACATCGCCCAGCAGCAGGCGGTTCATCACGCGCCCGCCATCGCACATATCGCGCAGGATGTCTTGGAACGCGGCCTCCTGCTCGTCGCTCAGCGAAAACGGCAGGGCCTGCTTGAGCGCGGCCAGGTGCTCGCCCGCGGCGTGGGCGTAGGGAGCGACTTCGACCAAGACACCGTCGTTGCGCAGGCGCAGCGCCAGCTGCAGGTAGAGGCACTCCTCGTAGGCAAGCCGTGCGCGCGCGATTTCGCGCTCAGCCATGCTCGAGGGAAAGTGGATCGATCGAAGGGCACGGGCATGGCTCATCAGGCGACGTTTAACGCGTAAGCGTGCCGGAATGGGATCAAAGGGATTGCCGACGGCCTCGAGCGCGCCACTTACGATACGGCGCATCCATGCCTGACTCACGCCGTCACTCACGTAATGGACCGGCAGGATAGTGCCCGCGGCGCGCCCTTCCTCAAGCTTTTCAAAGTGCGGCGAGGCCATCTGCTTAAAGCCGTAGGCAAACTCGACCTTACCCATTACGGCTAGGCGGTCGCCCTGCTTAAGCTGCTGGGCAATCCAGGGCTGACGGAAAAAGGCGACCTGCAGCACGCCCGTCTCGTCAACGAGTGAGACCTCGGTCACCTGCATGCGCGGACGCGGCTGCTTTTGGACGATACGATCGACCGTGGCGATGATGGTACACACGGTACCGATGGGCGCCATCTCGATGGACCAGGAGCGCGTAAAGTCCAGGTATCGATGAGGGATATGGAGAAGGAGGTCCCCCACCGTCCGAATTCCCAGACGGCGAAGGGCCTCCTCACGTTTACCCGAAACATATTTGAGTCGCGCGATATCCTCGTCGAGCGCATTGCTCTGGGCAAAGCGCTCCGAGACGCGCGGCACGGAGCACAGTTCGGACATGGGCAGTTGCCTACTCGATCGAGAAGATCACGGGATAGAGCGGCTGCTCGCCACGATGGGCGTCGATCTCCAGATCGGGCTGAGCCTCCTCGATAGCGTCGACGATCTCCTGGAAGGCCTCATCGGACAGTTCCTCGCCGGCCAGAATCGTCAGCGCGTCGCCCTCCTCTTCCTCCTGCATACGGTTGATGCAATCGAGCGTGACCTGCTTCACGTCGGAGCCGACCACGTCGATGGAGCCGGCAATGATGCCCATGACGTCACCGGAGTGAATTGGCGAACCGTCGGAGGCACTGGAGTCGCGCACGGCGCGGGTGACCTCGCCATCGCGGACCTCGCTGATGGCGTCGACCATAGCGGCGACGGCATCCTCGAGCTCGGAATCGGGCAGGACCGCGAACAGCGCGGAGAAGGCCTGCGGAACGGTCTTGGTGGGAACGACGGCGACCTTCTTGTCGGTGCAGGCAGAGGCAGCGGCCTCGGCGGCCATGCGGATGTTGCCGTTGTTGGGCAGAATGATGACCGAGGTCGCGTTGACCTGGTCGACGGCGCCCAGCAGGTCTGCAGTCGAGGGATTCATGGTCTGGCCACCGGACACGATCACGTCAACGCCGAGGGACTTGAGGATGTCTGCCTCGCCGGAACCGGCGGCAACGGCGACAAAGCCCAGGGCCTTCGCGGGCTCGGCGGCCTTCTCCTGGTCCTCGTGGATCTTGGCGGTACGGTCGTGGGCCTCCATCTCCATGTTGTGGATAAAGACCTCGTAGATCTGGCCAAGCTGCAGCATGTGCTCGAGCACCAGGTTCGGGGTGTTGGAGTGCACGTGGATCTTGTAGTCGGGATATGCGCCCACGAGCAGCTCACAGTCGCCCATGGAACCCAGGAACTTAAGGCACTCGTCCTCGTCAAACGGGGCGTCGGCCTTAAAGAGGAACTCGTTGCAGTAGCGGAACTCCGAGCCCTCCCAATCGTCGTTGGCCTCGATCTCAACGCGGCCAAGAGCGGCATCGCGTGCAGAGCCAGCGGAATCGAACGTAGCGGAGAAATCCTCGACAACGGTG
This sequence comes from uncultured Collinsella sp., assembly GCA_900553215.1. GTDB lineage: Bacteria > Actinomycetota > Coriobacteriia > Coriobacteriales > Coriobacteriaceae > Collinsella. The sequence goes on along the minus strand of USCJ01000242.1, from coordinate 813 downwards.
CTGCGACCAAGTGCTGCAGCCACAAAGTTCTCCAAGAAGATGGCAAAGCCGAAGGCGCCGGAGTCGACCACGCCGTTCTCTTTGAGGACGGGCAGCAGGTCGGGCGTGCGAGCGACGGACTGGTAGGCCTCGACGACGATGGCATCGAGCGCGTCCTCGGCCGAGAACTTCTTCTTTTCGCACTCGTCGGCCTTGGTCGAGACATCGCGCAGCACCGTGAGAATCGTGCCCTCGATGGGCTTACGGACGGCCTGGAAGGCGACCTTGACGGCGCGGCGGAAGGCGAAGGCGATGTTGGCGGACGTAATGGGCTCGTCGGCGGAGACAAGGCCCTCGGCCACACCGCGCAGGATCTGCGAGGTAATGACGCCGGAGTTACCGCGGGCGCCCATCAGGGAGCCGTGGGTGATGGCGCCGGCAATGGCCTCCATGTCGGCATCGGCGGGAAGGGCGGAGAGCTCCTTGGTCACCGAGGCGAGCGTGAGCGACATGTTGGTGCCGGTGTCGCCGTCGGGTACGGGGAAGACGTTGAGCTTATTGATCTCCTCGGCCTTGTCAGAAACGGCAGCCGCAGCGATCGGAAAACAGGTGCGAATGGTCTTTGCAATCATGGGTATTTGAATCTCCGTTTTCGGATGCTAGTTCAGACGGCTCTTGAGCGCGTCGATATGGATGCCGATCTTAAGGCTGGCGGGATCGATTTGGGCAATCTCCTGCAGGGTAAAGGCAACGGAGCTCGAAAGGTTGTGGCAGACGGACTTCATGTTGACGCCGTTCTCGAGCACGACGTGAAGATCGACCGTAAGGCCGTTC
>USCJ01000241.1 GCA_900553215.1 uncultured Collinsella sp. | reverse complement strand
GCTATTGGTCGATTGGGATGAGCTGTTCGCCGTCAAGCCGGCCAGCTAGCAGCTAGTGATCAGAGGGGCTGCGGGGACGTCAGAAGCGGCAACGCGAGTCGCAAAGCCCACCTCGGTCAGCTCGATGACCTCGGTAAACGTTGCATCGAAAAACTCCTCAGTTAGCAGGCGGTATGGCGGATGATCGGGCTCACCGGGGTTTTCGCGCACAATCTCGTGCATAACGCCGATGGTCTTGAGCACATACTCCTTATGGATGGGATACTGCCCAAAACGTGCCGCAGCGGTATACAGACGATCGGTCGCACGCGGGATGGAAACAATGCCGAGCGTCTTACCAAACCAGTCAAAGTCACCTTGCTTTTTAATGCGGAATTCCTCGCACGGCTTGCCGCCGTGCGCCTCCAGGTACTGATTCACGCGCGTATTCCATACGGTATCGGCCACCAGATGCGACCAGACGCCCAGCGTTAAATCGAGCAACGACTGCGCCACATCTTCGGACGCAAGCGAGAACTCACAGGCGCCGGGACCGACAACCGGCTCGGCATCCCTGTAGCGCTGGGGATAGTGCACGCGATTCAGTCGCTCGCGTTCCTCGATAATCGAGGTCGCCGCGGCCGGAGCACCGGTGGGCAAACTTTTAAGCAACGGTGCCTCATAGGTATCCCAGAACTCATGCTCACGAGGCTTAGGGATAGGCTCGGGCTTGGCAAAGTGCGTAATGCGGTACGGGATGGGATCGGCAATGCCGGGAACCATATAGCCCACAAAAATGTCCGGAACCACGCAGCCAAACAAAAAGGCATTGCGGTCGCGCACGCTATTGGCTAGCGCACCGGTGCGCTCCAGCAAACGCTCCGTCTGAGCGATATGAATGTTCCAGCTTGGCATAGCCACCCCCATAAAAACCTGGATAACTATACCATCACGGCAAAGCCGCGCGGGCGGCTACGCACGCTCTACGCAGCAACTATTCCGCAGCGCCGCTCTCGGTTCCATACGACGACACCGGCGCCTCGACCACATGGTGATATCGATCGATATAGATGGCGCGGGCACCCAGGCGCCGCACCAAATCCTGATGATGCGTACTCATCAAAACCGTCTTACCGGCAGCAACGTAGGCCAGCAAAAAGTTGACTACGATGTCGCACGAGTCCTCATCGAGCCCGTTGGTGGGCTCATCGAGCACTAGGATATCGGGGTTCATCGATACGACCGCCGCCAGCGCAACGCGCTTCTTTTGCCCGCCCGAAAGCTGATAGGGCGAGGCATCGACCAGATCGGCAACCTGGAACAGCTCCATGGCATCGCGGACGCGGCGCTCGAGCTCGTCTGTCGGCAGCCCCATCTGCGCGAGACCAAAAGCAACTTCCTCGCCCACCGTGGCACAGAACAGCTGGGCGTCGGCATTCTGGAACACAAAGCCCACGCGCTGATGAAAACGCTGAGCGGCTGCGGAATCCTTGAGATATGCCGCATCGACCACGCGCCCATCGAACAGGTACGCACCCGCGTCCGTAAGCTCAAGGCCGTTAATAAGGCGCATGATCGTCGTCTTGCCACAACCGTTAGGACCAAGCAGGGCAACGAGTTCACCACGATCGACCTGCAGCGAAACGCCGTCGACCACCGTATGCCCCGTATATGAGAACACCACGTTGCGCAGCTCGATGAGCGGCGCGGCCTCGCCGCCCGCACCGTTCGTGCCCGCCGCACTATTCATATCGATCGTCAAAACGTCGCCCTTCCCTATTTGCATCCCCAGCAAGAACCAGCAGCGCCTACAGCACGGCGCACAACACTGCCAGCAGTGCCACGCCGGCCGCATAGACCGCATCGCGCCAGCCAAACCCGGCGCGCGCGGGCGCCGGATACGCACCGGCAAAGCCGCGGCAAAGCATAGCCTCGTCCATCGCGTGGCTACATTCCATCGCCTTGATAAACGTCATGCCCATGATACCCGCCAGCGAGTCGGTGCGCGAAAAACCCGCAGGCGCACGACCCACACTGCGCAGCATGACCGATTCGCACAGATCGTGCGCCGTGCGTCCCAGCACTTCGATATGCTTGAGCGCCATATCAAACGTAAAGATGACCTCGTCGGGCAGATGCAACGTCTTGAGCGCCGCCGACATGCGGCTCCAGGTAAGCGTCCATGAAACGCCCAGCACAAGCGACACATTAATGAACGTCTTGAGCGCGATCTTGAGCATGGCGCCCGCGGCAGAAGCGCCCAGCAGCAGGGCAGGCAGCGCCAAAACCACCGCGAGCCCCGCAGCGCCAAGTGCCGGCACAAAGGTTGCCCGCAGCCCGCGTACGGGGCGCACGGCAACGAGCACCAGCGCGATAGCCGCCATCAACATCAGATACAGCGGGCTTTGCGTCAGGCACACGCACAGAACGCAGACGAACATCCCCACCAGGCGCACCGGAGCCGAAACGCAAGAAAGGGCGCGGTCGACCATCGACCCGCCCTCGTGCGCGCCTCCACCCAGGCGAACCCGCTCAAGCAGGCTCGCCAGGTGTAGGACATTCTTTTGCATCACACGATGCCGAGCCCCCGCGGGCTCGTATCGCTGCTCGACCGTAAGCCAGCTAGGCAGCTCGGCTATTGCCATGAGCACCGCTTTCCTTGACCGTCAGCGAGACCAGGCGGAATGCGATGGTCAGCACCGCCACGCCAATCACGCCCGAGAGGATATACATGGCAGCCTGGCCGGCAAAGCCAAGACCCTGCTCCTCGGAATAGGCCTGCAGATAATCGCCCGTGGGCAGGGCGTCGGCAAAGGTCGGGGTATCGAGGCCGACCGAAGCCTGCAGGCTG
>USCJ01000240.1 GCA_900553215.1 uncultured Collinsella sp. | reverse complement strand
CCGCATGCGAGTCCCTCCACGGGATCGCATGCGGCCTTTTTGTTTTATCTCGGTCCGAGCAGGCCGTTTGTCTCGATCTGTAACATCTAGCTGAGTTTTTCGGTCCTACCTGTTACAGATCAAGACAAACGAGCGGCCCGAACTTGAAGATCTCGATCTGTAACACGTAACCAAGTATTCCGGCCCTACCTGTTACAGATCGAGACAAACGGGTAACCCGAAGCAGAATATCTCGATCTGTAACATCTAACCCGGTTTTCTACTCCCAACTGTTACAGATTGAGATAATTCGACGACGCCGACGTTTTAATATACCGTGGTACAATTGTGTCCCAACGCAAAGGAGGTACCTATGTCAGCTTGTGTGCCCGTCCGAGACATGAAGGACACTGCTGCATTCACCGCACTTGTTGAGTCTGAGCGCGACGTCACCGTAACTAAGAACGGCTACGAGGCCATGCACTGTATCAGCAGCGACCAGTATCGCCTCATGCAAGAAGAAATCGCCAAGGCAAAACTGCTGTCTCGTATGATGTTGGCAGAAGACGAAATATCGCAAGGCGACTACAGCGACTACGAATCCTTCGCGGCTTCGATACGAGACAAATATGACCTATAACGTCGTAATCCTCAAAAGCGCGCGATATGAGTACGAAAGTATTGTCGGATACCTTGCTCAAATCCTCAAGAATCCGCGTGCAGCAGGCAATTTTGTCGCTGAGTTTGAATATCAGCTTGACCTGCTTCGCGAGCAGCCGGTTTTACGTCCTCTCTCGCACATGCAAGAGCTGGCGTCACGTAATTACCGATCGTTTCCCGTCAACAACTACACCTGTCTATACAAGTTTGAGCGCGAAACAATCTATATCGCCCACGTCTTTCACCAGTCACAGGACTACGCCCGCCTGGTCTAGCACGGCGGCACTCGCTAGCAGATGACCTGCGTGTGCTCCTCGATGGCGGCGCGATCCCCATCGTCAATATCCGGCTCGCACACCACGGCGTCTAAATTGTCCAAGCGACAGAAGGTATAGAAATCGCGCTTGCCGATCTTGCTGGAATCAGCAATCAGATAACGCGAGTCTGCCTTGCTAAAGGCGAGCTGCTGGATACGGCCCTCGTCCATGTTGGACGTAGATACGTCGCCGTCCAAGATGCCATTGGCGCCGATAAACGCCGCATCGATGCCCAGCGCGCGCAGGGTATCCTCGGCCGTTGGTCCCACAAAAGCGGCGGTGCGGCGACGGTACATACCGCCCACGAGGCACAGCTCGCAGTCTTCGCGCGCCTCGAGCAGGTTAAACACCGAAAGCGAATTGGTCACAATGCGCAGGCGAAACGTCGGCAGCATCGAGGCCATCTGCTCAACCGTGGTGCCCGTGCCCAAAAAGATGGTCGAGCCCTCCTCGATAAGCTCCACAGCACGGCGCGCAATCTGCAGCTTTTCCTCGGCATGCTTAGTGCGCTTTTCGCTGTGCGAATACTCGTGGCGCAGCATAGCGTGGGGACGATTCTGCGCACTGCGAGCTCCGCCGTGCACGCGCTCGATCTCACCCAGACTCGCAAGCTCCTCGAGGTCGCGACGGATGGTCATGTCCGATACGCCCAGCGCATCCGAAATCTCCTTGACCGAGACCGTGCCCTGCTCCTCGAGCAGCTGACGAACCTTATCCTGTCGCTCTGCCTTAATCACGATGAACCCCCGCCGTTCTATGCGTGCATGCCGTTCAAACAATAACGAACAAATTGTATCAGACTCGTCTGCGCCAAAAATGAGCGCTGAACAGCCCAGTCATTACTTTTTTGAGAAAAATACCCCCTGCTTTAGTGGGGTGTAGTGATAATCTTGCCTGTTCGCGCTACAGTTTGTCCGGAATACCTCGATGTTAGGAACTAAATGATCACTTCCGAGCTTTTCGGCACCGCGCCGTGCGGTACCCCCGTTCATCGTTACACCCTCAACGGGCCCGAGATCTGCGTTCGCATTATGGACTATGGCGCCACCGTGTTGGGCATCGATGTGCCCGACATTCCCGGCAACGTGCGCGATGTGGTGCTGGGCTTCGATAAGCTCGAGGATTACTTTGACAACCCCGCCTGCTTTGGCGCGACCATCGGTCCTGTGGCAAACCGCACCGCGGGCTCCACGATCACCATCGACGGCACGGACTGGCATATGCCCGCCAACGAGGGCGCCAACAACCTGCACAGCGATCTTGAGCACGGCCTGCACAAGCGCGTGTGGGACGCTGAGCTCGACGAGACTCACAACGCCGTGCGTATGACCACCTCGCTTGAGGATGGCGAACTGGGTCTTCCCGGCAACCGCACCTTTACGGCCGTGTTTACCGTTACACGCACCGGACGTTTCCGTATCGAGTATGGCTGCGAGAGCGGCCGCGCCACCTACGTGTCCATGACCAACCACACGTACTTTAACCTTGCCGGTCATAACGCCGGCATGGACTGTGAGCACTTCTTTGTTGCCAACGCCGCCCACTACCTGCCCATTGATGACCAGAACATTCCCACCGGCGAGATTGCTCCGGTCGAGGGAACACCGTTTGACTTTCGCGAGCTGCGCCCCGTCGCTCCCGGCATGGAAGCCGACGACCCGCAGATTAAGCAGGCACGTGGCTACGATCATTGCCTGTGCATCGATAACTATCAGTACGGCCGCAATCTGCGCCGTGCGATGCACGTCGAGGAGATGTGGACCGGCCGCGAGCTTGACTACTACACCACCGCCCCGGGCGTGCAGCTCTATACCGGCAACTGGCTGGGTGACGAGCACGCCAAGGACGATGCCAACTATGGCTGGGGCGCCGGCTTTGCCCTCGAGGCAGAGATGTCCCCCGACACGCCGCACCAG
>USCJ01000239.1 GCA_900553215.1 uncultured Collinsella sp. | reverse complement strand
GCCGCGGCGTGCCGCAGATCGAGGTCACCTTCGACATCGACGCCAACGGCATCGTCAAGGTCTCCGCTAAGGACAAGGGCACCGGCAAGGAGCAGCAGATCACCATCTCCGGCTCTACCGCGCTTTCCGACGACGAAGTCGATCGTATGGTCAAGGACGCCGAGGCTCATGCCGAGGAGGACAAGAAGCAGAAGGAAGAGGTCGAGGTCCGCAACCAGACCGACAGCCTGTGCTACTCCACCGAGCAGACCCTCAACGAGCTGGGCGACAAGGTTTCCGCCGATGTGAAGTCCAAGGCCGAGGCCGCTATCGCCGACGCCAAGAAGGCGCTCGAGGGCTCTGACGTCGAGGCTATCAAGGCCGCCGGCGAGTCCCTGCAGTCCGTGGCCTACGAGCTGGCTCAGGTTGTCTACGCCGACGCTCAGCAGCAGACCGACGGTGCCGCCGGCGCCCAGACCGACGACGATGTGGTCGACGCCGACTACGAGGTTGTAGACGACGAGGACAAGTAATCATGTCCGCCCGTAAAGCTCGCACGGAGGCGGCTGCCACCAGCGCCGCCCCCGTTGACTCTGAGGAGAAGGACGTGAAGATTCCCGTAGAGGCCGTAGACGATACCGAGGCCAACGAGGCCCCGGCCGCCGAGGCTGCCGAGAACCAGGTAGAGGATTCCAACAAGGAGGCGACGATGACCGAGGACGAGATGGTGGAAGCCGCTATCCGCGCCGGTGAGGAAGCCGCCGACAACGACTTTAAGTTCAAGTTCGAGCAGGCCCAGAAGGAGCTTGCCGACGTTCGTCATGAGCTCGATGCTGCGGCAGAGGCTCAGAAGGCCGCCGAGGACAAGGCAAAGGACGCCACCGAGCGCACCGCCCGTCTGCAGGCCGACTGGGAGAACTTCCGTCGTCGCACCGCCAACGAGCGCATCGCCGAGCGCGAGCGTGCGACCGAGAAGCTCGTCACCGCGCTGCTGCCGGTGGTCGACGATATCGAGCGTGCGATCGACCATGCCCGCAGCCAGGAGCTTGCCGACGACTTTAAGCAGTTCGTCGACGGCGTCGATGCGGTGCATGCCAAGCTGCTCGATGTGTTTGCGCACGAGGGCGTTGAGCCCATCGACCCCAAGGGCGAGGCGTTCGATCCGCTCGAGCACCAGGCCGTGGGTCGCGTCGAGGACGCGTCGCAGTACGACGAGACCGTCAACGACGTGTACCAGAAGGGCTACCGCATGGCGGATCGCATCCTGCGCTCCGCGATGGTGACGGTGACCTACGGTGGCGAGAAGCGCCCCGCACCGAAGCCCGAAGCGGCGCCCGAGGATGCTGCGGCCGACACGGCCGAGAGCACCGAGGAGTAATTGAGAAGGGCCCCGGGGCAACACCCGGGGCCCTTTCTGGCCTAGTGCCATATGACAGTATGAGCCGCCGCCCGTTGGACGGTGGATGAAACAGGAGAGGAGCTACGATGGCTGCAGGCAAACCCTTCTATGACATCCTGGGCGTATCCAAGAGCGCCTCCGACAAAGAGATCAAGAGCGCGTTTCGCAAGCTCGCGCAAAAATATCACCCCGATGCCGGCGGCGACGAGGCCAAGTTCAAGGAGATCAGCGAGGCCTACGAGACGCTTTCGGACGAGAAGAAGCGCAAAGAGTACGACCAGATGCTCATGTTCGGCGGCATGCCGGGCGCGGGCGGCGCGTATAGCGGTGGCTACGGCGCCGGTGCCGGCGCGAGCGGCTGGGGGGATATCTTCGACATCTTTAGCGGCAACGGCGCCTGGGGCAGCGATTGGGGCTCGGGCTTTGCCGGGGCCGCGGGTAATGCCGGTGCCGGCGCGGGCCGCAGTCGCGCGCGCAAGGGCGGTGACCTGTCGCTGACTGTCGACGTAACGGCCGAGGACGCATTCCGCGGCGTGACGCACAAGGTCACCTACCGCATTCCCTCGACGGGCGAGCAGCAGACCATCACGGTCTCGGTGCCTGCGGGTGCCGTGGATGGCGGCAAGCTGCGCTACAAGCGTCGCGGCGAGTACGGCGTCGCCGGCGGCGAGCGCGGCGACCTGGTCGTGACCACGCACGTGGAGGAGCACCCGCTGTTTAAGCGCAAGGGCGCCGATGTGACCATGGAGGTGCCGATTTCGGTCTACGAGGCGGCACTCGGCTGCACGGTTGACGTGCCCACGCCCGGTGGCGCGACGGTTCGTCTGAAGGTGCCCGCGGGTACCCAGACGGGCAAGAAGTTCCGCTTTAAGGAAATGGGCGCGCCCGACGTTAAGCACCGCGGCCGCACGGGTGCGCTGCTCGTCGAGATCAGGGTGCAGGTTCCCACGAACCTATCCGATGACGAGCGCGACGCGATGACCAAACTGCGCGAGGCCGACACGCGCGACTATCGCGAGAAGGTCAACCGTTACAAGGCGACGTACTAGGGCGCCTGTGTGCCCGCCCGCGTCCGCGGGCTTATGATGTAGACGTGCGAAACGGAAAGGGGTCAGGTAGCATGGCCGAGGACAATAGGAACAAACCGCTGTACATGATCAGCGTGGCGGCTGAGCTGACCGGCATGCACCCGCAGACTCTGCGCGTCTACGAGTCCAAGGGCCTGGTGAACCCCCAGCGCTCGGGCGGCAACACGCGCCTGTATTCGCGTGCCGATATCGAGCGCCTGGAGCTCATCAACCAGCTGACCGATGAGGGCATCAACCTTGCCGGCGTGGTGCGCATTCTCGATATGAAGGAGCGTGCCGAGGAGCGCGAGCGCGAAAACGAGAAGCTCCGCGCCCGCGTGCGCCAGCTCGAGGACGAGCTGCACGAGTACAAGATGCAGAAGAAGATCACCGCACTGGCCCCGCGCGATGGCTCGGTCAACCCCGAGCAAGTCATGCGCAAGTTACTGGGC
>USCJ01000238.1 GCA_900553215.1 uncultured Collinsella sp. | reverse complement strand
CGCGCCGATGCGCTGGCGCGCCGCGCCGCCGACGCTGCAAGGAAGAGAGGATAGCCATGGCTGAACTGCTGAAGGGTGCTCCCGTTGCTCGCGCTTTGACTGAGGAACTCGCTGCTCACTGCGCAGCCCTGCGCGAGCGAGGCATTGTTCCGACGTTGGCTATCGTGCGTGTGGGTGAACGCGAGGACGACCTATCCTACGAGCGCGGTGCGTTCAAGCGCTGCGAAAAAGTGGGGATTGAGGCTCGTCGCGTTTTGCTTCCCGCTGATGTTTCGCAGGGCGAGCTGTTGGCGGCTATTAAGGACATCAATGCCGACCCTGCTGTTCATGGCTGTCTGATGTTCCGCCCGCTGCCCGCCGGCCTTGACGAGAACGCCGTCGCCGCGGCACTCGATCCCGCCAAGGATGTTGACTCCATGACGCCGGCTTCGCTGCTCACCACGCTTTCGGGGCGCGGCGAGGGTTTTGCCCCCTGCACAGCCGAAGCCGTGCTTGCTCTGCTGGATCATTACGGCGTTGAGCTGGATGGAGCTAAGGTTGCTGTGGTCGGGCGCTCGCTGGTGATCGGGCGTCCCGTTGCCGCCATGCTTACGGCGCGCAATTCGACCGTGACAACGTGCCATACGCATACGCGCGACCTTGCTGCCGAGTGCCGTGCTGCCGACATTGTGGTTGCGGCCGTTGGACGCGCGCGCACGATTGGTGTGGACGCGGTTCGCGAGGGCCAGACGATCATCGATGTTGGCATTAATTGGGACGAGGCCGCTGGCAAGCTGGTGGGTGACGTCGATTTTGATGCTGCGGAGCCGATTGTTGGCGCAATTACTCCCGTTCCGGGTGGCGTGGGCGCTGTAACGACGGCGATCCTCGCCAAACACGTGATCGAAGCGGCCGAGCGCGCATCGAAATAGGTTTTTGACCACAGGGGCTGCCGGGGCGGCGGTTTCGCCCTTTCTGCGCCGAAGCGATACACTGTTATCGTTTGATTTCTTCGCTCAAGGAGGATGCGCATGCCGTGCACAACGATTTTGGTCGGTAAGAACGCGAGCTACGACGGGTCGACGTTGGTTGCCCGCAACGAGGACTCGTCCAACGGGGTGTTTGAGCCCAAGCGTATGCGCGTGGTGCATCCCGACGAGCAGCCGCGCGTCTATACGAGCGTCCTGAGTCACCTGACCGTTGAACTGCCCGATAACCCCATGCGCTACACGAGCGTCCCCGATGTTGTTCCGGGCCACGGCATCTGGGCCGAGGCCGGTTTCAACGAGCTCAATGTGGGCATGTCCGCAACCGAGACGCTCACCACCAACGAGCGCGTTCGCGGCGCCGACCCGCTCGTCGACTACGTGCCCGCCAAGGGCAACGAGGGCGAGGACGGCTATGTTCCGGCGCAGCCCGGCGGTCTGGGCGAGGAGGACATGGTGACCCTGGTGCTGCCATATGCCAAATCCGCCCGCGATGGCGTACGCATTCTAGGTGACCTGCTCGAGCGCTATGGCACCTACGAGAACAACGGCATCGCCTTTAGCGACGTGGACGAAATCTGGTGGCTCGAGACCATCGGCGGCCACCACTGGATCGCCAAGCGCGTGCCCGATGACGCCTATGTGACCATGCCCAACCAGCTGGGCATCGACAGCTTTGACCTGGATGACGCCGAGGGCGCCCAGGCCGACCACATGTGCTCCGCCGACCTGCGCGCCTGGATGGCCGAGTGGCATCTGGACCTGACGCTGGGCGTTGAGGGCGACGGTTCGGCGACGGTCTTCAACCCGCGCGAGGCCTTTGGCTCGCACAGCGACAGCGACCATGTCTACAACACGCCGCGCGCCTGGTACATGCAGCGCTGCCTCAACCCCAGCGACGTGTGGGATGGCCCCGACGCCGACTACACGCCCGAGAGCGACGATATCCCCTGGAGCCGCGTGCCCGAGCGCAAGGTGACCATCGAGGACATCAAGTACGTGCTTTCGAGCCACTACCAGGGCACGGAGTACGACTGCTACGGCAGCAAGGGCACGCCCGCCACGCGCGGCGCTTATCGCCCCATCGGCATCAACCGCAACAGCCAGCTCGCCGTGCTGCAGCTGCGCCCCTATGCGCAGCCGGCCTACCGCGCCGTGCAGTGGATGGCCTTTGGCTCCAACTCGTTTAACGCGCTGGTTCCGCTGTACGCCAACGTCGAGACCATGCCCGAGTACTATGCCGACACGCAGGCTCGCGTGACGTCCGAAAACTTCTACTGGGCCAACCGCCTGATCGGCGCGCTGGCTGACGTCCGCTTCCATGAGTGCGGCCGCGCCGTGGAGGACTACCAGGAGAAGGTCGGTGGCATGGGCCACAAGCAGATCCATGACGTCGACGCTGTCGTAGCCGCTCTGCCCGAGGCCGAGGTGCCCGCCGAGCTTGCACGCGCCAACGAGGAGTTTGCCGAGCGTGTTCGCGTAGAGACCGATGCTTTACTGGGCAAGGTGCTCTACACCACGAGCTGCGCCATGAAGAACTCTTTCGCGATGAACGACAACGTGAGATAGGGATTTCCCGTCGATTGAATAGCGCTAAAACGCTTTGTCGCTTTCACTCAATCTTGGGTACAAGAACGCCAATGCAGTTGTTTGTGATTGGAGACAACCATGGTTATGAAACTCGATCAGCTTGTTAACGGCGCCATCAACGTGGGCTTCGGTGCTGCCGCCGTTGCTGTCGAAGGCGGCAAGAAGGTCCTCGACGACCTCAATACCAAGGGTGAGCAGGTGCGCAAGGACGCAGGCGCCCCCGATATCGCCCGCAGTGTGTCCGACATGTTCGAGCAGGCCGGTGGCACCATCTCCGACCTGACCGAGCGCTTGGGCATGCAGGGCGAGACCGCGGCCCAGCGCGTGCTTGACGAGCTCATCCTTGCCCGCGTCCGCGTCATCACCGCCCCC
>USCJ01000237.1 GCA_900553215.1 uncultured Collinsella sp. | reverse complement strand
GAGCTGCCCGATTCTGTCGGCCGCGTGCTCGACCACCGCGTGCTCGCAAGTGGCGTGAACCTCACCCGCGTGAGCGTGCCGTTGGGCCTGGTCGCCATGGTGTACGAGGCGCGCCCCAACGTGACGGCCGACGCCGCGGGCATCTGCATCCGCACCGGCAACGCCTGCATTCTGCGCGGCGGCTCGCTGGCCTATCACTCGTGTGCCATGATTGTCGAACTGCTGGCCGATGCGCTCGAGGCCAAGGGCTTCCCGCGCGAGGCCGTGTCGATGATCGAGTCTACCGACCGCGAGGCCACCGGCGAGCTCATGAAGCTCCGCGGCGTCGTCGATGTGCTCATTCCGCGTGGCGGTGCGGGCCTGATCCAGCGCTGCGTGCGCGAGTCGCTCGTTCCGGTGATCGAGACGGGCACGGGTAACTGCCACATCTACGTGCATGAATCCGCCGACTTCGATAAAGCGCTCAATATTATCGTCAACGCTAAGACGCAGCGCGTGGGCGTGTGCAATGCCGCCGAGTCGCTGCTGGTCGACCGTGCCGTGGCCGATGCGTTTTTGCCCGCGGTCGTGGCCGTGCTGCATGACCACGGCGTGCTCATTCACGGCGACGAGGCCACGTGCGCCGCATGCGCCGACGCCGGGCTTGCCGAGGGCGATGACTACGTTGCCGCGACTGAGGAGGACTGGGGTCGCGAGTATCTGGCGCTCGAGATGAGCGTGAAGGTCGTGGCGAACGAGGACGAGGCCATCGCGCACATCAACCGCTACGGCACGATGCACTCCGAGGCCATCGTTGCAGAGGACACGGATGCTTGCGAGCGCTTCCTGGACGAGGTCGATGCCTCGGCCGTGTATGCCAACGCCAGCACGCGCTTTACCGACGGCGGCGAGTTTGGCCTGGGCGCCGAGATTGGCATCTCGACCCAAAAGCTCCACGCCCGCGGCCCCTTTGCCGCCGAGGCCCTCACCACCTACAAATACAAGCTCCGAGGCACCGGCCAGGTCCGCCCCTAAACCTACCAAAAAGGGACAGGTTTATTTTGGCAGGTTTTATCTGCGGTTTTGCCGGGCGACACGTTCGCCCGGCTTTTTTCTCCGCATAACTTTTTTGCCTTTCGGCTTGAGCCGCGGCGATATACGATAGTGACACCGTGTCCTAACATCGACTCACCTGGAGGTATTGCCATGTCCCAGACGCTCACCGCCGGAATCACCCGCGACCGCGCATTCGAACTGCTCAACGAGCACAACAAGGACCCGTTTCACATTACCCATGGCGAGACGGTTGAGGGCACCATGCGCTACTTTGCGCGCGAGTTCGACCCCGAGAACGAGGAGTTCTGGGGCATCGTCGGTCTGCTCCACGACCTGGATTGGGAGGAGCATGAGGACGACCCCATGAACCACACCATCTACGCTGCCGAGATTCTTAAGGGCGAAGGTGCGTCTCCCGAGCTCATTCGCGCCATCCAGACGCACACGTCGGACTTCAACACCTCGCTGCCCAAACCCGAGCTGCAGATGGAAAAGATCCTGTTTGCCTGCGATGAGCTCACCGGGCTGATCGGAGCCGCCGTCATCATGCGCCCGAGCAAGAGCGTCATGGACTTTACGACCAAGTCACTCAAGAAGAAGTTCAAGGACAAGCGCTTTGCCGCCGGCTGCTCGCGCGACGTGATTTCGCAGGGCGCCGAGATGCTCGGCTGGGAGCTCCCCGAGCTCTTTGACCGCACCATCGCGGCCATGCAGTCCTTCGCGCCCGACCGCGACACCTTCCAGGCCTAACCTGCCAAATTGGGACAGGTTTATTTTGGTAGATTTTATCTGGGAAAACGCTTCCGTTGGACGTTATTCAGCGGAAGCGTTTTCTGTTTGACATGGAGACGCTGGCGAATGCGGTGCCTCGCGGCAGGCAGTTGCGCTTCGCCGTATCCGTAACTCGGTAAACGCGACGTTAGGACGCGTTCTTGATAATCCATGTTCCCAGTCCGGTCAGCAGCTGAACCTGCTTAATCGTTAGCCCTTGTTTTCGAAGCGCGAGAATCGCCTCATTGCGAAGTGGCTTGGAGGCGGATTTGAGTTCCGTCGGAGCACATCCTGCGACACTCTGCACGATTGCCGTGCCAAATTCGCATAGATCTTCCTCGCGAACCTTGGCTGTTGCGCTGGGGCGATAGGGAAGCGACGGCGTACTTTCCATGAGCCGAAGGTATGAGCGAGGTGTTGGGAATATAACACCGACAACGCTGCCGGTGACATGCGGGCGTGACCTGGCGCTCATTAGATACTCGCGATGGCTGCTCCAGGGATATTCGTCATATGCCGCCAGTCCTGCTTTTTGTGGATTCAGATGGATGTATCGAATTGCTTCGAGTAAATATACTTCCGACTTAATGGGCGAATCCCAAAACCGTTCCTGAAACACGTGGCCGATATGCCCTGTCCGCGCATTGTACCTGCCCGCATACGATACGGCTATCGCGTGCATCGCGTCGCTCTTACGGTCGTCCGGATCGTCGATGAGTAGATGGATGTGGTTCCCCATAAGGCACCAAGCGATAAGCTCGATATTGTGTTTGGGGAGGATCGCATCGAGGATCTGAAGCATGGCGATTCGGTCCTCGGCATCGTCAAACAGCAATTGCCCTCCGTTTCCACGCAACGTGACGTGGAAATAACCGGTTGGTGACTTTGAACGAGGTTTTCTCGGCATGGCCCCTCCTTTAGCTTGGATGGGCTGAAGATACCTCATTCGGAGGCTTCGGCTGCCGGGATTCAGTTCACCGACTATAGCTGCTACCTGCCGAAATGTTATTGCGTTTTCAAATTGATGCTTTTTAATGGTAATTGAGCAAGACGGGCGCGCTTGTTGCGGATACGGGCGTTTGTTGCGTCGATCTGGACGGCCCTCGCGTGATGTCATCGCAAATGGGCTTCACACATTTCTACGGATATAGAAAAA
>USCJ01000236.1 GCA_900553215.1 uncultured Collinsella sp. | reverse complement strand
ATGACTTTGGCCCCGCCATCTCCTCCGTGTGCTTCGTCCTCGCGTTCTTCGGATTTGGCGCAAAGGCCGGTATCATCCCGCTGCACTCTTGGCTGCCCCAGGCGCACCCCGAGGCGCCGTCCAACGTGTCCGCCCTCATGTCCGGCGGCATGATCAAGATCGGCATCCTGGGAATCCTCAAGGTCGGTCTCGACCTGCTCGCGGGTTCGGGCGTCCAGCTCTGGTGGGGCCTCATGGTCCTGGTCTTTGGATCCATCTCCTCGGTCCTGGGCGTCGTCTACGCCCTCCACGAGCACGACATCAAGCGCCTGCTGGCCTATCACTCCGTCGAGAACATTGGCATCATCTTGCTCGGTGTCGGCGCGTCCATGACGGCGCACGCCCTGGGCAACGACGTCATCGCGACGATCGCGCTCATGGCCGCCCTCTACCACACGCTCAACCACGCCATGTTCAAGGGCGAGCTGTTCCTCGGCGCGGGCTCCCTGCTCTATGCCACGGGTACGCGCAACATGGAGAAGATGGGCGGTCTGTTCCGCCGCATGCCGGTCACGGCCGTCTGCTTCCTCATCGGCGCTCTTGCCATCTCGGCCATCCCGCCGCTCAACGGCTTCGTTTCCGAGTGGTTCACCTACCAGTCCCTGTTCAACATCTCGACGCTCTCCGACCCGGTCGTCATGGTGTTCGCCGTCGCCTCCGCGGCCGCGCTCGCCATCACCGGTGCCCTGGCCGTTACGTGCTTCGTGAAGGCCTACGGCGTCTCGTTCGCGAGCAGCCCGCGTTCCCAGGAGGCTGCGAACGCCAAGGAGTCCCCGGCTCCGATGTTGTTCTCGCAGATGCTCCTCGCGGCCATCTGCGTGGTGCTGGGAATCGGCTCTCCCGTCATCGCCCCGGTTCTGGGCGACGTCGCCCAGAGCGTGCTTGCCGGCTCCGCCGTCACGGCCACCTCGGGCGTGTCTCTGGTGAACGAGATTTCCGGTGCCGCCACCTCCACCCCCGCGATCGCCATCGCGCTCGTGGTCCTCACCGGTCTCGCGTTCGTGTTGAGGTTCTGCCTCGGCACCAAGGCCCCCGCTAAGAAGACCGACCCTTGGGCGTGCGGCTACGAGCCCAACGAGCACATGCCCGTCGTCGCCACGAGCTTCGCGTCCGACGTCGAGCTCTTCATGGGCCCGCTCTACACCCTGCGCGAGGTATGCACCAAGATCTGCTGGTCCATCGCGCACGTGTTCCAGAAGCTCACCGGTGTCGCCCAGGGCGTCGAGCCCCTGCCCGACCGTTTCCTGGTCGATGCACCGAGCGAGGGTGCCGACAAGCTGGCCGGCCTTGCCTCCAAGATCGAGGGCGGCAACTACTCCGTATACATCTGCTACATCGTCGCGGCGCTCGTGGTTTTCCTCGTGCTCGCCGTGGTCATGGTCTAGAGAGGGGAGAGGATATTATGAACATCGTTCTTGCGATAGCGCAGGGCCTCGTGGTCATGCTGGTCGCGCCCTTCTTCTCCGGCCTCGCCCGTGTGATTCGTGCGAAGATGCACAATCGCCGCGGTCCGTCCATCCTTCAGGATTACCGGGACCTCGCGAAGCTCATGGCGCGTCCCGAGTCCGTGAGTTCCGACTCGAGCTTCGTGCTGCGCATCATGCCGCCGCTGTTCCTCGCGGTGTCATTCATGCTCGCCATGGGTCTGCCCATGTTCACGCTCGAGAGCCCCATGCCCGTCTTTGGTGACGCCATCACCATCATGTACGCGCTCGCGCTGTCCCGCTTCTTCTTCGCACTGTCCGGCGTGGATTCCTCCAACGCCTACGCGGGCTTCGGCGGTATCCGCGAGCTGCTCATGAGCGTGCTCATCGAGCCGTCCATGCTCATCGCGCTGTTCACCGTCGCCATCGTGTGCGGCTCCACGGACATTGCGACCATGGGCCAGCACATCGTTACGGGCAACGTCTCGAGCGTCGTCGCCGTTATCCTCGCTGGCGTCGCCTTCGCGGCCGCCTGTTACATGGAGCTCGGCAAGCTTCCGTTCGATCAGGCCGAAGCCGAGCAGGAGCTCCAGGAGGGCCCGCTCGCCGAGCTCTCCGGCCCGTCCCTGGCCATGATGAAGCTCGCCATGGGCATGAAGCAGGTCGTGGTCGTCGCTTGGTTCACCTCCATCTTCATCCCCTGGGGAGAGCCCGCGACCATCGGCGTCACCGCTCTCGTGGGCGCCGTCGTCTTCCTCGTCAAGTGCCTGGTCGATTTCGTCGTCTGCGGCGTGCTCGAGAACTCCGTTTCCCGTTCGCGCTTCAAGGTGCTCGGTAACCAGACCTGGGCCGTCGTCGGCATCGCGGTCCTCGCGTTCGTCTTCGTCGTCGTAGGCGTGTAGGGAGAAGGGAGAAACTATGTCAATCGAATCGAGCTTGTCCCTCTTTGCCATGGTGGCAATCGCCGTCCCCATGCTGGGCTCCCTGCTCATCGTCATGCTGCCGCGTCCCTACGCTAAATGGATCTGCGCCTTTGCCGGCGGCATCGCCACGGTCGCTTCCGTTGGCTTGGCCGCGACGTTTGCCGGAAACGGCATGAACGCGGTCGATGTAACCTGGGCGAGTATGGGTCAGACCTTGGTCATGGGCTTCATATTCGACCGGATGAGCACGCTGCTCGCACCCGCGTTCGTCGCTATCGGTCTGCTCGTCGTCATCTATTCGTTCCCGTATATGAGCGATAAGAACAAGGAGCATCCCGACGCGCCCCGTCGTCGCTTCTACGTGTACTTCTCCACGTTCATCGGCGCCATGGCCGGTCTCGCCTACAGCTCCACCATCGTCGGCCAGCTCGTTTTCTTCGAGATCACCGGCGTGTGCTCCTGGGGCCTCATCAGCTACTACATGACGCCCACGGCCAAGAAGGCCGGTATGAAGGCACTCATCATCACCCACATCGGCGCTCTGGGACTCTACATCGGCGCGGCCTTCCTGTTCGCC
>USCJ01000235.1 GCA_900553215.1 uncultured Collinsella sp. | reverse complement strand
TCCACCATTGCCGGCACGGCTATGACCACACCGGTTGCCCTCGCCGAGGTCGCACCGCGCTACGCCGAGCTTGCGCCCACCGCGTACGCTCAGATCGCCACCGCCGTTATCATCACGGCGATCATGGCTCCGATTCTGACTGGCTGGGTCGACAAGAAGTTCTGCCAAGGCAAGGAGGATCTGTCGCCTGTCGGTGTCGAGGCCATCGAGGAAGCCGTCGCGACTGACATCGATGGCGAGTAGCAATCGATACCCATCAATGATGCCGGCGTGTGCAATTCGCGCCGTATGGGCGCCCGAACAGAAACTGTTTTGCAGTGATGTTCGGGCGCTCTGCTATTATCCCCTTTACCCCTGTGGAGTAAAGGGGTGTTTATTGCCCTGATTCGAATTGGGCGATTCTGACCACTTGGGTATTGAAGGGATGGCGCTAGTGGTTAAGGCACTCAAGATTGAGATATTCGTGCTATGCATGATTGTTCTTATCGGGCTTGCCGTGCGAAGTCGTCGCTCCTTGTTCTCGAGCACCCAGCAGCTATTGTTTAGCATGCTTGGCTACACCTCTGCCGCGTACATATTATTCGATATGATCTGGACGCTTTCGGACGGTGTGGACGGCACGTTGGGCATTGCTGCCAACTGGATTTCCAACGCGGTTTCGTTTTCGCTCTTTGCTATCGCGTGTCTCATTTGGTTTATCTATTCCGAGACGGTGCAGGGTTCTCGCCTTTTGACCTCGCGCTATAGGGTGGTGCTTGTAGCGTTGCCTACGGCTCTGGTGGTCGTGCTGGCGTTTACCAGTTACTGGACGCACGCCCTGTTCTATATCGATTCGCAGGGCGTGTATCGTCGCGGCTTTGCCTATATGATCCAGCCCATCGTCAGCTACTGTTACGTTATACATACGTCCCTGCATGCATTTGTGCAATCTCGCAGGGTCGAGAGCCTGCAGACGAAGGCCATCTATCGAACCTTGGCATTTTTCGCCATTCCGGCCCTGGTGGGCGGTACCTTTCAGGTCGTATACTCGGTGCCCGGCCTTTGTGTCGGCATAATGATTAGCATGTTGCTGCTCTACATCATCTACCAGGAGCAGCTCATCTCGACCGACCCGTTGACTGGACTTAACAATCGCAACCGTTTTGAGACCTATATGCTGTCGCTCTTCTCAAATGTGGATCAGGCCGAAGATGTATATCTGCTTATGATGGACGCCGACGGCTTTAAGCAGATTAACGATCGCTATGGGCATGTGGAGGGCGACCACGCTCTTCAGGCCATATCCGCTGCGCTCAAAGAAGTCTGCTCGGCGTCTGGCGGCTTTATCGCACGTTATGGTGGCGATGAGTTCGTGGTGCTCCAAAAGGCAGTGGCGGAACAGGATATCATGCATCTGTGCGCGACAATCAACGATGAGCTCGCGCGCGCCGAGGTTCCGTATCTGTTGCGGATGTCCATCGGCTACGCACGGGTTGGTGATGGCGTCGATACCTGGCAAGACTTGCTTCGTGCTGCCGACGCGGAGCTCTACCGCGTAAAGCGCGAGAAGAAGAAAGCCGGCGTTCAGATACGCTAAATAAAGGGGTGCAAGCTTGCGTGCATGGCGGCCCTCGGCTCTCCGATGTACTCCATTAAGCTAAAGTGTGCGAACACCTCTCCCTAAAAAGGTGAGCTCGCTAGGCCTTTTTGGGCCTGTTGACGATGACGATGCCGCCGCAGACCAAGAGCAGGGCAACGATGACAGTAACGGGGCTCGTGCCGGCGCCCTCGCCAAGCAGCAGCGCGCTTAACAGTACGCCAAAGACTGGATTCATAAAGCCAAAGACCGACACACGGCTGACGGGGTTGACGGCAAGCAGACGCGACCATAGCGAGTACGCGACGGCGGAAATGAGTGCCATATAGATAATGAGCGCGATGGCGGGGGCGATTTCAGTGGGGGAGAGCGCGCCACCCATCAAAAAGCCGATGGCGGTGAGGACCAGGCCGCCGACCAAGAACTGCCACCCGGCAAGCAAGACGCCGTCGTGCTTGCGCGAGAAGATGCCGATCAGGCAGGTCGAAAGAGCGCCCGCGACAGTGGAGGCTAGGATAAAGCCCTCGCCATCGAGCCTGAAGCCAAAGGTGCCATCTGCGCCCGAGAGGTTGACGAGCGCGACGCCGGCAAAGCCCAGCGCACAGCCAAGCACCTTGGCCGTATTGAGCTTCTCGGTGTGAAATGCCAGGGCGGCAAAGAGGATTGCGAGGAAGTTGGCGCTGGCCTCGATGATGGAGCTCGACATGGCGCTGGCGTGCGAGAGGCCCAGATAGAAAAAGAAGTACTGCCCGATAGTCTGGAAGAGTGACAAGACAAAGATGGGCTTGATGTCGCGAGCCTGCGGAATGAGGGGGCGGCGTTGGGCCGCACTCATCCCAACGATAACCAGGGCGCCGGCAAGCGTGAAGCGCAAGCCCGCAAAGAGCAGCTGCGAGGCGCTATCGTGCGCCGGGATACCAAAGAGTGCGTAGCCGATCTTGATGCAGGGAAAGGCCGATCCCCAGAGCGCGCAACAAACAAGACAGCCCAGGATGAGTCCGGGCAGGGTGGCGAGATACGGCTTGCGGCTTTCCATGATGTCCTTCCTACATGCGCGAAGCAAAAAAGAACCCGCCACCGGATGTGTCGGTGGCGGGGGTTGTTACCCGAAGGGATTGTACCCGATGGGAAAGGTTTAAGCGAAGTAGGCCACGCCGCTCTCAAAGATCGGCATGAACTTATCGCCGGGGACATGCTCGGGCACGTTGCGGTACAGGTTGTCGCCGCGACGCTCGGCATGGCCCATCTTGCCCAGGACGCGGCCGTCGGGGCTCGTGATGCCCTCGATGGCAAGTGCGGAGCCGTTGGGGTTGACGGAAAGGTCCATGCTCGGCTTGCCGTCCTCGCCCACGTACTGCGTGGCGACCTGGCCGTTGGCGATCAGCTGGGCGAGTACCTCGTCG
>USCJ01000234.1 GCA_900553215.1 uncultured Collinsella sp. | reverse complement strand
CCTCGCCAATCAACCATAAAAAGCTGTCGACGCCAGCCCAAAATTGACTCAGCTGCACGAGCGTCTGCGTACCGTCGCCAAACACATACAGCGAATCGATGCAATTGCGGAAACCGAGAATGAGGCCGCCGACGATAACAGCGGGAATGATGGGTGCAAATACCTCGGCGATAACCGTCATGGCGCGCTGAATGGGATTCTGGTTTTGGACGGCGGCAGCCTTGGCTGCGTCCTTGCTCACGCCCTCGATTCCGGCGATCTCAGTAAACTCCGAATAGTAGGCTTTGACGTCGTTACCAATGATGACCTGGAACTGCCCAGCCTGCGTAAAGCTGCCCTTGGTATAGGGAAGCGCCTCGATACCCGGCACGTCGGCCTTCGATTCATCGTTGAGGACAAACCTCATACGCGTCATACAGTGGCTCACAGCGGCAATATTGTCCTTGCCTCCCACCAGCTCGAGCAGCTTGGTCGCGTCGTCCGCATACTTACCCATGCGTTCCTCCTTCTGCGCTTTTCGACAGAACACTGTAGGCGGCCCACCCGCCTTTAAATGACAACTTATTTGAATAAGTTGTTTGACAGCAACTAGTTTAGCCAGATTGATTCTACGTTTCTTGACTTATTTGAATAAGTTGCTGAACGGTCGATTTTTCACTGCGAACGGAGAGCATCGGATTCGAACGGTATACTGAAATACAACTTATTTAAATGATTCAAAGGACAGCTATGAAGGCCATCTGGCAAGGCATCTACACCGATATCAAAGGCGACATTCTTGAGGGAACGTATCCTTTTCAGTCGTTTCTCCCCTCCGAGGCCCAACTCGTCCAAAAATACGAGTGCTCGCACAACACACTTCGACGCGCCCTCACGGCTCTCGCCGACGAGGGGTTGGTGCAGCCGATCCATGGCAAGGGTGTCCGCGTCATCTGGCGCCCGCGAAGCCGCGCCCTCTTTGAAGTTGGCGGCATCGAGACATACGACGAATCCATCAGGCGCTTGGAGCTTGATTCCGAAACAAAAGTGACGCTCTTTGAGCAAGTCAAAGCCACCGAAAAGGCAGCCCACAGAACAGGGTTTGAAATCGGGTCAGACCTCATTCATCTCGAGCGCGTTCGCTCCATAGCCGGTTGCCCAGTCATTCACGATGAAAGCTATTTTTTGGCAAGCGACGTACAGGGGCTCGATGCCAATAAGGCCTCAAGCTCCATTTATCGATAT
The DNA here is from genome assembly GCA_900553215.1 of uncultured Collinsella sp. Lineage (GTDB taxonomy): Bacteria > Actinomycetota > Coriobacteriia > Coriobacteriales > Coriobacteriaceae > Collinsella. Next base: position 1,790 of record USCJ01000234.1, on the reverse strand, counting down.
CTCGAGCAGGACCTTGGCCTTAAGATTGCCCAAAGCCGTCGCGAAATACCCGTCGAACCCGCCACCAAGCGCGACTATGAGCTGTTGGACCTTCCCGAAGGCTGCTACATGGCCGTTATGTCCAACCAAGTCTTTACCGCCGCCGGAGAAATGTTCGAATACACCTGTTCGCGACACCGCCCCGACTACTTTGTCTTTCACGACATCGCTCGACGCAAGTAGCAGCGAAAAACGGCTCAAATCCAAACCCGGATTTGAGCCGTTATTACTACACATCTGCGATGTTACGTAACCAAACCAGCAATAAACCTAGTCACGCGTCAGCTTGCGGTGAATACGATGCGGCTGGGCTGCGTCCTCGCCCAGGCGCTCGATGCGGTTGGCCTGATAGGCCTCGAAGTTGCCCTCGAACCAATACCAGTTGCCCGGATTCTCGTCGGTGCCCTCCCACGCCAGAATGTGCGTGGCGACGCGGTCCAGGAACATACGGTCGTGGCTAATGACCACCGAGCAGCCCGGGAACTCGAGCAGCGCCGCTTCGAGCGAGGACAGCGTCTCGACGTCGAGGTCGTTCGTGGGCTCGTCGAGGAGCAGCAGGTTGCCGCCCTGCTTGAGCGTAAGCGCCAAGTTCAGACGGTTGCGCTCGCCACCGGAGAGCACGCCGGCGCGCTTCTGCTGGTCTTGGCCCTTAAAGCCAAAACTCGCCACATACGCGCGGCTCGGAACCTCGGTCTCGCCCACCATCATGTGGTCCAGGCCGTCCGAGACGACCTCCCATAGGTTCTTATCGGGGTCGATGCCGGAACGGTTCTGGTCGACGTAGGAAATCTTGACGGTCTCGCCCACCTCGAGCTCGCCCGAAGTCAGCGGCTCCAGACCCACAATCGTCTTGAAGAGCGTAGTCTTACCGACGCCGTTGGGGCCGATGACGCCCACGATGCCGTTGCGCGGCAGGGTGAATGATAGGTCGTCGATGAGTACACGGCCGTCGAACTCCTTGTGCAGGTGATGGGCCTCGAGCACCTTGTTGCCCAGACGCGGACCCACAGGGATGCGGATGTCGGTCCAGTCGAGCTTCTGGCTTGCGCGGGCCTCGGCCTCCATCTCCTCGTAGCGAGCCAGACGGGCCTTGTTCTTGGCCTGGCGGGCCTTGGGCGAGCTGCGCACCCACTCGAGCTCAGCCTCCATGCGCTTGGCGAGCTTGGCATCGCGATTGCCCTGGGCCTCGATACGCGCGGCCTTGGTCTCCAGATACGTGGAGTAGTTGCCCTTGTAGGGGTAGAGGTGGCCGCGGTCGACCTCGCAGATCCACTCGGCGACGTTATCCAGGAAGTAGCGGTCATGCGTGACGGCAAGCACCGCGCCCTGATAGTTATGCAGGAAGTGCTCGAGCCACAGGATCGACTCGGCGTCCAGGTGGTTCGTGGGCTCGTCCAGCAGCAGCAGGTCGGAGCCTCGAGCAGCAGCTTGCACAGGGCCACGCGGCGGCGCTCGCCGCCGGAAAGCACGTTAACCGGCATGTCAGAATCGGGCAGCTGCAGGGCGTCCATGGCCTGGCCGAGCTTGGAATCGATATCCCAGCCGTCGGCGGCGTCGATCTCGTCCTGGAGCTTGCCCATCTCGGCCATGAGGGCGTCCATGTCGCAATCCGGGTCGCACATCTCCTCGCCGATCTTGTTGAAGCGATCGACCTTGGCGATCATGTCGCCAAACGCCATGCGCACGTTCTCGATGACGGTCTTGTCGTCGTCGAGCGGCGGCTCCTGCTGCAGGATACCCACGGTGTAGCC
>USCJ01000233.1 GCA_900553215.1 uncultured Collinsella sp. | reverse complement strand
CAGCACGCCGCAAAAACGCTCGAACATATCGGCATAAAAGCCGGTCAGATAGTAGATCGACCACGGGTCGTTCACAAGCAGCTGCGCGCCGGGGTGCTGAGCCTCGAGCGCATCGAGCACGCGCGCCACACGCTGGTCATCGACATGTGCCATGAAACATCCTTTCGCTAGGGTGTCACCATGGTATCCCCAACGCCAGGGTAGTCAATTTGGGACGGGGCTATTTTAGCTGTGTCAAACATGCGGAATGATAGGTAAAAGTAGTCATAAGAGGGTCGTCCCGAATTAGCTGCTTTCAAAACTATGGCGGATTACGGGGCTGGACCTGTATTACTTGACCATTGGAAAAATTGCGAAATTAAAACCGCAGGTAGACGGCTTATCAAAAATCGAAAAATGCCGGTATGGATGGGGGTCTCCGAATCAGCCCCGTAATCCGGCATAGTTTTGAAATGGCACTAAAGTAGGCACAATCTAAATATCGATCCCAAGGCAAGTTGCGGTGGAATAGTTCCTGGATGCCGGGGTTTTGGCGGAAATCAGGAACTATTTCACCGCAATTGAGGAGGGGCGGGGTGGATGGCGGGGTAGCTAAAAGAGCCCCGTCCCAAATTAACTGCTTAGGCAGGGTCGATGTCCATGCTGGCGATGAGGTCGGTACCGGTGTCTAGGAGGTTGGGGAGGACTACATCGCTCATGCGGATGGGGGCTTTGACCTCTAGGCCGCGGATGAGGTCCATCGCCTGGGCGTGGAGTTCGAGCGGGATGGTTTCGGCCGTGCGCACGGGCAGCAGCGCCTCGTCGCCGCCGGATACGGCCACGGTCGTGGTAAGCACGCGCATGGGACAGGTGAGCTCCTGATGTGCAAACTTATCACCGCGCGGGCAGCTGTTGCCGGTTACGGAGCGTACCTCTACCACGGCGCCGTCTGCGCTGCGCTCGACCTCCACGTTCAGGAGGCACTCGGATGGGCAAGTGGTGCAGTTGAACTGCAGCGTCTCGATTGCATTCGTGCTCATAGTCTATGCCTCCTCGACGGGATCGACGGATAGGACAATCTCGCTGGCACCCAGGTCGAGCGCTTGTTTGATGACCTTTGCCGGCAGCGGGAAGCTTTCCATAACGCTCGGCATAAACGCGCGGACCTTGCCTGCAAGCAGTTCCTCGTCGCCTGCCAGAATACGCACGCGGGCGGCGTCGACCGGTCGGCGCACGCGGAAGTTCAGCTTGGTGAGCGCCGCAGCCGTAATGCGTCCCGGCAGTGCGTATCCCGCAATGCCAGCAGGGGAGACGGTGAGCTCGCAGTCCGGAACGGCGCCCGCGCTGGTTCCCAGCGCGTACGCCGCCGCAGCTGCGCCAGCTCTCTCGGACTCACACGTTACGTTGTCGGCCAGGTCGTGCACGTGCAGCACGTTGCCGCAGGTAAAGATGCCCGGCACGCCCGTCTGCAAGCTCTGGTCCACCACGGCGCCGCGCGTACGTGGGTCCAGCTCCACGCCTGCGGCAACCGAAAGCTCGTTCTCGGGAATCAGCCCCACCGAAAGCAGCAGTGTGTCGCACGGAACGATGCGCTCGGTCCCGGGAATGGGTGCAAGATGCTCGTCGACTTGGCTCACCTCGACAGCCTCCACGCGATCGTGTCCAATCACGCGCGTGACCGTGGTCGACAGATGCAGCGGAATGCCAAAGTCGTCCAGGCAGTTCTTGACGTTGCGGCGCAGGCCGTTGGCGTACGGCATGAGCTCGTACACGCCCTCGACCGAAATCCCCTCGAGCGTGCAACGGCGCGCCATGATCAGCCCGATGTCACCCGAGCCCAAAATGACGGCGCGCGAGCCGGGTTTAAGGTTTTCGATATTGATGTATCGCTGCGCCAGGCCCGCCGTAAACACACCGGCGGGACGACTGCCGGGGATCTTGATCTCGCTGCGGGTGCGCTCACGGCAACCCATGGCAAGGACGACCGCGCGCCCGGTGAGCTGCAACATGCCGGCGGGGCTCATGAGCGTGACGGTATGGACCTCGGTGTCTTCTGCAGGCTCGCCTGAATCAATCCCAAGCACCATGCTGCCCAAGAACAGCGCAATGTCGGTTGCGTGCACCTGGTCGATAAAGCGCTGCGCGTACTCGGGACCGGTGAGCTCCTGTTTAAAGTGCGACAGGCCAAAGCCGGGGTGGATGCACTGGCGGAGGATTCCGCCCAGGTGCTGTTCGCGCTCCACGATGGCCACGCGTGCTCCGGCCTTATGCGCGGCCAGCGCTGCAGCCATGCCGGCGGGGCCTCCTCCGATGACGACCACGTCGAAGGCCTGCGTTGCTACCGACGCTATGGTTCCGGCCTCTGCGCGTTTGTTGCGCATATCAAACGTCGCCATTCTAGCGCACCCCCTTCAGTGGTCCCTCGACCAGCCAAGATCCAGCATCTTCCAACAGCACTTCGCTGGGGTCGCAGCCCAGCTCGCGGGCAAGGATCGCAACCACGCGGCTCTGGCAAAAGCCGCTCTGGCACCGACCCATGCCCGCACGGCAGCGCCGCTTGACGCCCTCGACCGAAACCGCACCCGGGCGGCGTCGAATCGCGGCCACGATCTCGGCCTCGGGCACTGTCTCGCAGCGGCAGAAGATCTGCCCCCATGCAGGGTCGGACTCAATGAGCTCCTCCTTGCGTGCAAGCGGCGTACGGTCGAAGTCGTCCGGCGCGTGTCGAATCGGATCCCAATCGGCCCGTTCGCGCAAAGCAACGCCCGCCTCGCGCATCACGTGCTCCATGCGCTCGGCAATGGCCGGCGCGCTCGCCACGCCTGGCGACTGAATGCCCGCCGCCTGGAACAGGCCTGGCACCACGGCGGACTGCCCAATAAAGAAGTCGTTTGTTCCCTGAATGACCGGACGCCCGCCGGCAAACGCGCGCACCACGCGGCGCGTGTCCAGATCGGGCACCAGCTTGCGTGCTCCCGTCAGCAGCGCGTTCACATCGCTTGCGTAGGTCTGCGTGTCGCCCGGCTCGCGCACGGCA
>USCJ01000232.1 GCA_900553215.1 uncultured Collinsella sp. | reverse complement strand
TGCGTGCCGACGATGCCGCCGGCCCCGTGCTCTCCAAAAAGATGGAGGACGCGCCCATCGCCGGTTGGTACACCATCGACGGCGGCCAAACGCCCGAGGATGACATCATCGAGGTCAAGCGCGAGCGTCCGCCGCGTCTGGTCTTGGTCGATGCCGCCGACATGGTGCTGCCCGTCGGGTCCATCCGTTTGCTCGACAAGCGCGATGTGGCCCGCAAGTCGATGTTCACCACGCATTCGCTTCCTTTGTCGATTCTGATCGAAGAGATTGAGCAATCGTGTGATGATATCGTCTTCGTTGGGATTCAGCCGGGCGACACGGAGTTCTACAACCCCATGTCCCCGGAAGTCTTTGACGCCGTCGACGCCGTGTACGACGCCGTGGCCGCCAACGACTTTTCCCACTTTGTCCGCTTGGGGCAAGGGCAGTAGGAGCACTTGTTCCATTTTGTTAGGAAAGAAGTGATTGACATGGCAGATTCCAAGGTGGAGTATCCTGCTCCCGATTGCCTGGCGCCCGCCGCGATTGAGGCCAAGACCGAGGCCGCCGGCGTGACCAAGGCTAACCTGCCGGTCGCAAAGGCTTTTCTGTTGGCAATGTTCGCCGGTGCGTTCATCGCCTTCGGCGGCCTGTTCTTTACCGTGTTCTTGAGCGATAGCACGCTGGGCTGGGGCGCTCAGCGTGTCGTGGGCGGCCTGTGCTTTTGCCTGGGCCTGGTGCTGGTGCTGGTGTGTGGCGCCGAGTTGTTCACCGGCAACTCGCTTATGGTCTGCGCGCTCAAGAGCAAAAAGATCACCCTGGCTCAGATGCTCAAGGCATGGATCGTCGTGTGGCTGGGTAACTTTGTCGGTGCCCTGTTCATCGTTTTTTTGGTGTACATGGCCGGCATTTACAAGCTCAACGGCGAGGCGGTCGCCAATTCCATGGTGAGCGTCGCCGCCGGCAAGGTGACGATCGACTGGGTGACGATCTTCTTCCGCGGCATCCTGTGCAACATCTTTGTGTGCCTGGCCGTGTGGATCGGCACCGCTGGCAAGACCGTGGTCGATAAGGTTGTGGGCATTCTGCTGCCCATTGCCGCCTTTGTGGCCTGCGGTTTTGAGCACTGCGTTGCCAACATGTACTTTTTGCCCATGGGTGCCGTGATGCACGCGTGCGGCTATGGTGCCAAGGTCGCCGGCGCCGATGCGCTTAACGCCGCGGGCATTGCGTTTAACCTGTCCGCCGCCACGCTGGGCAACATCGTGGGCGGCGCGGTTTTGGTCGCGCTCGGCTACTGGTTTATCTTCGCCAAGAAGTCAGACGCGTAAGGTACCGTCTGTTTGACGTTGGGCTCCCGCGGGGCGTTGCCGTGCGGGAGGCTTTTTGGGCCTGGGGCTCGTTGCCGGGCTGTTGACCTGTTGTGTTTGGCTGGTGAAAGGGGTAATCGAGATGGCATCTGCTGTGGAGCGTAACGGTCGCGCCGTGGTGACCACATGCGGGGGATGCTATGCCGATTGCGCCTTTGCGGCACGCGTCGAGGATGGGCGTGTGGTGGCCGAGTTGCCGGTGCCGGGGCACCCGTGCGCGGCACGTGCCCTGTGCGCCCGCGGGCGCCATCGCCTGGACATGCCGTTTGACGAGCGCGACCGGATTATGCATCCCATGCGCCGCCGCCAGGATGGCTCGGGGTTCGATGCGGTGAGCTGGGACGAGGCGTTTTCGGAGATCGCGGAGCGCCTTTTGGGGATTGTTGACGGGCATGGTCCGCGCGCGCTGGGCATGACGCTCGGCGTGCCCTCGTTCGACCGCTACTGGGCCTATCGCCTTATGCATGCGTTGGGTTCGCCCAACGTGTACGGTGCCGACGGTGCCTGCGAGGTAAGCCGACTTACCGGTTGGGAGCACAGCCTGGGCTATAGTCCCGCCTCCGACCTGGCGCACACCGATTGCATCATGTATCTGGGGCGTTCCATTGTCGATTCGTCGACGATGGGGGCCGTTGATGCGCTCAACGATGCGCGCCGGCGCGGGGCGAAAATCATCGTCGTGGACCCGCGGCGCAGTGGCTCTGCGGCGCTTGCAGACCGCTGGCTGCGCGTGCGCCCGGGCTGCGACCTGGCCTTGCTGCTGGGTATCGCGCATGTGCTGATAACCGATGGCTTGTACGACTGCGAGTTTGTTGCCCGCTATACCACGGGTTTTGATGAGCTGGCGCAGGCGGCTGCTGCTTGGACGCCTGAGTGGGCCGAGTCGATGTGCGACGTGCCGGCGGACGATATCCGTGCGACTGCGCGTGATTTGGCTGTGGCGGCGCCTGCTGCGGTGGTGGACGCTGGCTTTCATGGTGGCATCGGCATTGCGTATGCCAACAGCACCCAGACCGCGCGTGCTATCTGCCTGGTCGATGTGCTGCTGGGCTGTATTGGACATGCGGGTGGCGCGCTCAATCCGCCCACGCCGCTTGTGTTGGGCGACCTCGATCCCACGCGCTTTGCGACGCCGCCGGTGCCGCGCGAGCCCAAGCTGGGGTCCGAGCGCTATCCACTGGTCGATCCGGTGCGCGGTCTGTGCACGACCATCGGCCAGTCGATTCTGGCCGGCGATTTGCGTGGGCTCATCGTCTATGCCAGTAACCCCGGTGCTGGCTATGGCAATGCGCAGGCTTGGTTGGGCATCTTGCAGCAGCTCGACCTGCTCGTGACGATTGATATTCGCTGGTCCGAGACAGCGCGCGCTTCCGACTTCGTGCTGCCCGATGTGACGTATCTGGAGGCCGACCGTGGCGTGGGCTCAGCCGTGGGCGCCAACGATTCGCGGGTGTTCTACCGCAACGCCGTGCTGCCTGTGCAGCATGATGACACACGTCCCAGTCGGGAGATTTTTGCCGGTCTGGCGCAGGCGTGTGGCGTGGGCGAGTACTTCCAGTTTACGTCTGACAATCTGGCGGCTGCCCAGGTGGCACCGTTTGGGATCGATCTGGACGAGCTCAAGGAACGCGGCTGGGCCGACACGGGTGTTACGTTGCCGTTTATCAGTTACGGAGGTA
>USCJ01000231.1 GCA_900553215.1 uncultured Collinsella sp. | reverse complement strand
CCGGCCGCAGCGCCCATCCACAGCAGGTCGTGGTTGCCCCACTGGATGTCGAGTGAATGGTAGGTGAGCAGACGGTCCATAATCTTGGCCGCGCCGCCGCCGCGGTCGAAGATGTCGCCCACCAGGTGCAGGTGGTCGACGGCCAGGCGCTTGATGAGCGAGGCGAGCGACTCGATAAAGTCGTCGGCGCTTGCGGTCTCCAGGATGGACTCCACGATGCGCTCGTGATAGCGCACACGATAGTTGTTCTCATCCGGATGCGTGTGTAGCAACTCGTCGATGATGTAGGCGTAATCGCGTGGGATGGCCTTACGAACCTTGGAGCGGGTGTAGCGGCTTGAAAGCGAACGAGCGACCATGATGAGCTGGTCAAGCATCGTTTTGTACCAGGTGGGCGAATCCTCGCGCTGGCTGCGGACCAGCTCGATCTTCTCGTGCGGGTAGTAGATGAGCGTGCACAGCTCGCCCTTTTCGTCAAAGGTGAGCGTGTCGCCAAAAATCTCGTCGACATGCTCGCGCACGACGCCCGAGCAGTTGTTGAGGATGTGCATAAAGGCCTCGTACTCGCCATGCACGTCGCTCATAAAATGCTCGGTGCCTTTGGGCAGGTTGAGGATGGCTGAGAGATTGATGATCTCGGTAAACGCGGATTGCTCGGTGGGGAACTGTCTCGACAGCAGGCGCAGATACTTAAAGTCTTGCGGGTTGCGATCGAATGCGACCATGAAACACCTTCCGATGGAGCTGGTAAAACTGATAAACAGCGTCAAACGTTTATCAGTATGCGCCGCTTTTGTTTCGATTTTGCGCCAGCGGCTGAATTGTCGGCTGAACGGTTTGGTAAATCGATTTAGTTGAGGTAGATATGGCGGTTGAGTGGAGACGACAGAGGGTGTTTTCTCAGATATTAATGCGTGGGGCCGGTGGAGACGATGGTGGTAAAGATGTTCGCTATTTTTGGTTCGATTTGGTAAATAGTGGACATATGTACCGTATGTAGGCTCACTGTGCGATAATTTGCGCAGCAATGAGTAAGGAGCCTCATATGAGTGATTTTGTCCTGACCTGTGAATCCGCCGCCGATCGAACCCGTGAGTTCTTTGCGTCGCGCAATATCCCTGTCGTGTGTTTTCATTACGAGATCGACGATGTTGTCTATACGGACGATCTGTATCAGTCGATTACGCCGGACAAGTTTTTTGCCCAGATTGCCGCGGGCGCCATGCCCAAGACGTCTCAGGTGAGCGTGGGTGAGTACGAGGAGTTTTGGGAGCCGTTTGTTGCCGAGGGTAAAGACGTGCTGCACCTGACGTTGTCATCGGGTATTTCGGGCACGTATGGATCGGCCTGCGTTGCGGCGCAGATGCTCGCGGATCGCTATCCCCAGGGCGGCAAGGTGCGCGTCATCGATTCGCTGGCGGCGTCTTCGGGCTTTGGCCTGCTGGCGGGATGTGCCGCCGACGTTCGCGATAGCGGCGCTTCGCTCGACGAGACGGCTTCATGGATCGAGGAGCACAAGCTCAACCTGCACCACTGGTTCTTCTCGACCGATCTGTCGAGCTACCTGCGCGGCGGTCGCATTTCGGCTGCGAGCGCGATTATCGGCACGGCGCTTAAGATTTGCCCACTTATGACGGTCGATTGCGAAGGTAAGCTGTCGCCACGTGAGAAGATTCGCACTAAGAAGCGCGCGATTTCCGAGATGGCTAAGACCATGATGGCACACGTGCAGGACGGTGCGGATTATTCGGGTAAGTGCATCATGTCGCACTCGGCGTGCCGCGAGGATGCCGAGGCCGTTGCGGTGCTGATTGAGGAACAGGTTCCGCAGCTTAAAGGCAAGATTGAGATCAATAACATCGGTACTCTGATCGGTTCACACACCGGACCTGGTACGGTGGCGCTCTTCTTTATGGGCGACAAGCGCGTGGATTAATTTGCCCCATCACATCGCTGCATGATTGCCCAAACGAAAACGGCCCGCCTCACGTTTGTGGGGCGGGCCAAGATGTTTTGCTAGCGTTTCTTTCCTCGGAAGAAAAAGCCGTGCAGCGAGGGCTTGAGCCCGCGGTTGGCGCGACGCTCCTCGACGCGCTCGTGGATCGAGGCGACGCGCTCGATGACTTCGTCGGGAATCGGCACGTCGGGATTCATGTTCTCGACCTGGCTGACCTCGGCGGCGGAGACCTGGTCGATAATGGGCACATCGTCGTGCGAGATGACAGGTGTGGCGTCTTCCTTCATCTTGCGATAACGCTGCATCATGTCGGTCTGTAGCTGCTGGGCCGAAGGCGGCGTCCAGATGATGGCGTTGGCGCCGGCGGCGATGGTTTCACGGATGCTCTCTGGCGTCTTGCCGCCCGGCGCGATGAGCGGCAGGTTGGGATAGTGCTTGCGCAGCTCGCGTAGGACCTGGGGCGTGTTCTTGCCGGCGGCGATGTTGAGAATCTTGGCTCCAGCGCGCACCTTGGCGTGGGCATCGTCGTCGCAGCGAACGACCGTAGCGATGACGGGGATGTCGGCGATGTTGGTGATGTGCTCGACCATCTCGGCGGTGGCGGGGGAGTTGACCACGCATCCCGCCGCGCCCTGCATCTCGGAGACGGCTGCCATCTGAACGGAGCGCTTGCCGGTGGTGGTGCCACCGCCCACGCCTACGAAGACCGGGCACTCGGCGACGGTCAGCAGCGCTTGCGTAATGGCGGGCTGCGGCGTGAAAGGGTAGACCGCAAAGACGGCATCGGCGTTGGAGTTGCGGATAACCGCGACATCGGTGGTGTAAATGAGCGACTTGATGCGGCGGCCAAAGAGCGTGAAGCCGCTGGCCTCCTCGATCTCGTCGGGCATGCGAAGGGCAGCCTTGCGCAGGCGTCCGTCGATGGGCAGCGGCTCCATGGGAAGCAGTCCGTTGGGGGTCACGGCTACCTGGGGCTCGGTGAACTCGCCTGCGAGCTCGACCTCGGAGAAATCGACCGAGGCGACGATGTCTTCGTGAACCTCGGCGGGCACATCGATGGGGGCTTGGTCGTTTGCCGCGG
>USCJ01000230.1 GCA_900553215.1 uncultured Collinsella sp. | reverse complement strand
CGCGCCGCCAAGCGCGCCGGCGCGCACCTCATCTATGTGCCGGCTCTGAACTACCGGCGCGGCGAGGCGGTTATCGCCGGCCAGAAGAACGCCGCTGCCGAGCAGGCCGGCTACCCCAAGGGCTGCATTCCCATCATGCCTGTGGCCGATCACGAGGCCATTGACGGCGCGCGCGAAGCGGTCGTCGATGCCGACGTGTGGAAGTATGCTGCTGAGGGCAAGCCGCTTTTGGCCGAAAGCCTCGGTGCTATGGAACGGGCTTCCGAAGAGGGGGCGCTGCTCGATGTTGGCTCCCATGTGCCCATTACCAACGGGCTCTCGCTGGCTGTCGCTAGCGAGTTCGGGGCCGCGCGCGTGTGGCTCTCGCCGGAGCTCACGCTGCGGCAAATCGAAGAGGTTGCCAAAGATGCCCCGGTGGAGCTGGGCGTGCTGCTCATCGGCGCCCAGGAACTCATGGTCACCGAGCACTGCATGCTCATGAGCCAGGGCCCCTGCGACGAGAACTGCGCCGAATGCCCGCGTCGCAAGAGGCCCCACGTGCTGAAGGATCGCAAGGGCTACGAGTTCCCGGTCGTCACCGACGCCATGGGCCGCAGCCACCTCTACAACGCGGTGGAACTGGATATCGCCTCGTCGATGCCCGAGTTGCTCGCGGCTGGTATCTCCTCCTATATGGTGGACGCCACCCTCATGAACGCCGAGGAGACGGCCCACGCCGTGGGACGCGCCATTCGTGCCCTGCATGTGGCCCAAAACGACGGCAACGCCATCGCGAAGATGCCCAACACCACCTCCGGCCACCTCTACCGCGGCGTCTCGTAGCGGCTGTGCTAGAATTTCCAGCACTTGTATAAAGGTATCGCGATATTAAAGAAAAGCGGAGGCATCATGCTTACTCCTGAGGAACAACTGCACATTATCAAATCCGGTACGGCGCAGATCGTGCCCGAATCGGCGCTCCTGGAGAAGCTCAAGCGCGGCGTGCCGCTGAACGTGAAGCTCGGCGTCGACCCGACGGCCCCCGATATCCATCTGGGCCACGCGGTGCCCCTGCGCAAGCTGCGCCAGTTCCAGGATCTGGGGCATCAAGTGACGCTCATCATCGGCGACGGCACGGCGCTCATCGGGGACCCGTCCGGGCGCAACACCACGCGCCCGCAGCTCTCGCGCGAGAAGATTCAGGAGAACGCACAGACCTACGTTGACCAGGCATTCAAGATCCTCGATCCTGAGAAGACCGTGCTGCGCTACAACTCCGAGTGGATTCTCGATTTGAACATGGAGTCGCTGCTGAAGCTTCTCGCGAACTTCACGGTGGCCCGCATCTTGGAGCGCGACGACTTCCACAACCGTTACACGTCAGGGCAGTCCATCAGCTTGCACGAGTTCCTGTACCCGGTCATGCAGGCCTACGACTCCGTGGTCATCAAGGCCGATGTGGAGCTCGGCGGCACCGACCAGCTGTTCAACCTGCTCGCCGGTCGCGAGCTCATGGAGAAGATGGGCATGGAGCCGCAGATCGCGCTTACCATGCCGCTGCTCGAGGGCACCGACGGCGTGCGCAAGATGTCCAAGTCCTATGGCAACTACATCGGCCTGACCGACGCTCCCAAGGATATGTTCGGCAAGACCATGTCCATCCCCGACGAGATGATCGGCAAGTACTATCGTCTGGCCAGCTCGCTCGCCCCGGCCGAGGTCGACAAGATCGATGCCGCCCTGGCCGACGGTTCCGCCGACCCCTACGAGCTCAAGCGCGCTCTAGGCCGCGACCTGTGCGACACCTACCACGGCGCCGGCGCCGGCGACGAGGCACAGGCCGAGTTCGACCGTGTGTTCAAGGAGGGCCAGCTTGCCGACTTCCCCGAGAAGCACGTTGAGCTGACCGTCAACGACGAGGGCCAGATTTACCTCGCTGGCCTGCTCAAGGACCTGGGCCTTTCGGCCAGCGCCGGTCAGGCCCGCCGCGACATCGACGGCGGCGGCGTCAAGATCAACGGCAAGGCTGTGGCTCCCAAGAGCTACAACATCGATCCGAGCGCCCTCAAACTGGGCGACACCCTCTCCGTGGGCAAGCGCAAGGGCTTTAAGTTGGTCTAACGAGCGAGTTGACCTCACAAGTGCAATAAGGCCGCAGCCGGGAATCCCGACTGCGGCCTTTTTGGTTGCGACGATCCCTTGGGGACGGAGGGATCATTTGGCGGTGCCGTTAAGCGGAAGGGGTGTTAGCGGGACTTTCTTTTTGGCATACAATGGCTATTGGCTTGCTGCGGTGAAGGTCTGTCCGCTCCGCAGCTTTTTTCTACGGTTAAAGGAGTATGTATGTCCGTTGAGGTCATGAGGTCTGTGATCGATGCTGCCGAGGGGCGCGTGCCCGTCGACACGCTGTTTGCCAATGCGCAGATTGTCGACGTGTACGGTCAGCGCGTGGCGCCCGGTAGCGTTGCCGTCAAGGGCGGCGTAATCGTCGGCGTGCTCTACGACGGTCGCGACGATGCCGCCGGCACCTATGAGGCTGCCGAGGTTATCGACTGCCAGGGTCGCTATCTCGCTCCTGGTTTTATTGACGGGCATCTGCATATCGAGTCTTCGAACATCCGCCCCGCCGAGTATGCGCGCATGGCGGCGACGCGCGGTACCACCACCGCCATTGCCGACAGCCACGAGATCGCCAACGTGGCGGGCCTGGACGGCCTGCACTTTATGATCGAGGACGGTCGCCGCGCGCCCATTTCCATCAAGTACATGATGCCCTCGTGCGTGCCCGCGCTGCCCGATGAGCAAGCGGGCGCTGTGATTACCGCCGCTGACATGCAGGCGTTTTTTGCCGAGCATCCGGGCGATGTTTTTGGCCTGGGCGAGATGATGAACCTGCCGGGCGTCTTTATGGCCGACCCCGAGACCTGTGCTCGCATCGATGCTGCCAACCAGACGCCGTCCAAGCAGGTCGACGGCCATGCACCGCTCGTTGCCGGCAAGGACCTTAATGCCTATGCCGCGGCGGGCATTATCGCCGATCACGAGTCGACGATTCCCGAGGAGGC
>USCJ01000229.1 GCA_900553215.1 uncultured Collinsella sp. | reverse complement strand
GCGGGCCGTTCTTCGGCATGAAAACCGAGGAACTGCGCACCAAGACCAAGGCGGACGCCCTCAAGCACCCCAACTGGAACATGGGGGCCAAGATCACCATTGACTCCGCCACCCTCATGAACAAGGGCCTGGAGCGCATTGAGGCCATGCATCTGTTTAACTGCGACCTCGATTTCATTAACGTGGTCGTGCAGCGTCAGTCCAAGATTCACTCTATGGTCGAGTTCGCCGACGGCTCCGTGATGGCGCATCTCGGTGCATCCGACATGCGTATTCCCATCCAGTTCGCGTTCTCGTGTCCCGAGCGTTGGGATACCCCGGCGCCTCGTATCGATTTCCGCGAGCTGGGGCAGCTCACGTTTGATGCTGCCGACATGGATACCTTCCGCTGTCTGGCACTGGCCGAGCGTGCCGGCAAGACGGGTGGCACCATGCCGTGCGTGCTCAATGCCGCCAACGAGGTTGCCGTCGATGCCTTCCTGCACGATGGCTGCAGCTTTACCGATATCGATCGCATTGTGGAATCCTGCATGGACGCCCACGATATGCAGGCGGTCGATTCGTTTGAGCAGCTTCGCGACATCGATGCGTGGGCGCGTGAAAAGGCTGCGCAGGTGCTCGCCGCAACCCGTTCCTAACCCATAAGGATTGCTTTTTCGTTTTATGGATACTGTTCTGAGCGTTCTCTCATCGGTCTTTTGGGGCCTGCTGATGCTTTCCGTCCTCGTGTTTTTGCACGAGGGCGGCCACTTTTTGGCGGCGCGTGCCTGCGGCGTCCGTGTGACCGAGTTCTTTTTGGGTCTGCCGTGCCGCTTTGACATCCATTACACGTCGCGTCGCATTGGAACCAAGTTTGGCGTGACCCCGCTGCTGCTGGGTGGCTACGCTGCCATCTGCGGTATGGATCCGACCGATGTTTCGTGCGCCGACCGCGTGCTCGCGGCTATCTATCGTCATGGTCGCGTGACCGTGGCCGACCTTGCTGTCGAGCTCGAGCTTTCCGAGGAGGTTGTGCTCGAGGCATGCGCCCTTTTGCTGGGCTGGGGCTCCATCGCGCCCTGGTATGAGGAAGGGGAGAAGCCCTCGTCGAGCTACTATCCCACCAAATATCAGACGTTGCCGCGAGACACGGCAGGCTATACCACCTTTGATGGTCGCCTTTTCGATCGCGAACATGCGACTGCCGAGGGCGATGTATGGGAACTGCCGTGCGGCGAGGCCGAGTTCCTTGCGCAAGAGCGCTCGCACACCTATCTTGGCCAAGGCTTTCTCAAGCGCGCCTTTATGCTGCTCGCGGGCATTATCGTCAATATCTTGACGGGTTTTTTGCTCCTTATGAGCATCTATTCCATTGCGGGTGTCACCGTGCCGGTGGATACCAATGTGATTGGCCAGGTTGACGAAGGCTCGATTGCCGCCTCGGCGGGAATCGAGGGCGGCGACGCGATTCTTTCGGTCGACGGAGTATCGTGCTCTACCTGGATGGACGTTTACGATGCCATCGGCAACGCTGCCGGCGTCATTTGCCTTCAAGTCGACTGGGCGGGGGAGTACAGTGCCGGAAATCTGTGCATAGGCGGCGATGGCATCCTGCAGGTCCCAGAGCAAAAACTCAAGATCGGCGCTCTTGGGAATACTGATATACGCAATGGTTTGCAGCGTTTTTGGTACATCGCCGCGTGCGGTCGTCTCCATGCCGCCTCCTTTCCGGTTGGTTTCCGTTTAGGTTACACCGTCCGGCGGCGTCCCGCCGCGCTATCCTAGTGCAACCCTTACGAAAGGAACGTCATGCGTCTGCCCATGAACACCTCGCTTGCCACGCTTAAGCCCTCCGGTATCCGCCGGATCAACGCGCTCGCCGCCCAGCATCCGGGGTGCATCGCGCTCGCGCTAGGTGAGCCCGATTTTCCCACGCCCGATGTGATTAGCGCCGAGGTGACTGCTTCGTTGGACCGCGGCGACACGCACTATCCGCCCAACAACGGTCGCCCCGCCCTGCGTGAGGCACTGTCCGAATATATGGGTGACGCGGGTCTGGCGTTTTCCGCCGATGAGGTCATCCTGACCGACGGCGCGACCGAGGCCCTGTCGGCAACATTCATGGCTATGCTCAACCCCGGCGACGAGGTCATTATTCCCACGCCGGCCTTTGGCCTGTACGAGAGCATCGTTGTGGCCAATCACGCCAAAGCGGTCTTTTTGGATACGGAGCCTGCGCAATTTCAGATTGACGAGGATGCGCTTCGCGCCTGTGTGACCCCGGCGACCAAGGCCATCGTTATCTGCTCGCCCAACAATCCCACGGGCTGCATTCTCAACGCGGCATCGCTCGACGCCGTGGCGCGCGTAGCGGAGCAGTCGGGTATCTACGTGGTCTGCGACGACGTGTACAACCGTTTGGTCTATGTGGATGGTTACGAGCGTTTTGCCCAGCGACACCCGGAGCTGCGCGAGCAGACGGTGATCATCGAGAGCTTCTCCAAGCCCTGGGCCATGACCGGCTGGCGCCTGGGCTGGCTCGCAGCAGCGGCACCCGTCATCGCCGAGATCGCAAAGGCCCACCAATACCTAGTATCGAGTGCCGTCTCCTTCGAAATGGACGCCGCAGCTCAAGCCCTCACCGTCGACCCAACCCCCATGCTCAAAGTCTACCGAGCCCGCCGCGAACGCGTCCTCGCAGCCTTATACGCCATGGGCCTCGACGTAGTAGAGCCCGCAGGAGCCTTCTACACTTTCCCGAGCATCAAAAAGTTCGGCCTAACCAGCGAAGACTTCTGCATCAAAGCCATCGAAGAGGCAAAAGCGGATACTACCCGCCCGTCCTTCATCACCATCCATACCCAGATCGGTTATGGCTGCCCGGCAAAACAGGGCAAGGCAAGTGCGCATGGCGAGCCTTTAGGCGAAGAGAATATCGAAGCTATGAAGGATTTCCTGGGATGGCCGTCCAAAGAGCCGTTCTATGTGCCGCAGGAGGTGTATGACCACTATGCAAAGGCAGCAGAGGAAAAGGCTGAGACTGAGGCTGCATGGAATGTGATGTTTGCTGCA
>USCJ01000228.1 GCA_900553215.1 uncultured Collinsella sp. | reverse complement strand
GTCGGCCCGTTACGGCGTTTGGCAAAACGCCGTAACCCCTACGGACGCTGGCCCATGCCACCCTCGAGGGTGACGGTCTCGCCGTTCATATACTTAAAGTCGGGACCGCAGAGCTGAACGACAACGCGGCCGATTTCCTTCTCGACGTCGCCGTAGTGGCCAGCCGGCGGCATGTGGACGTTGGCCTTGAACGCTTCGGGATAGGCATCCTGGAAGTTCTCGAGCGCGGCGGTCCAAGCAAGCGGGCAAACGATATTGACGTTGATGCCGTCCTTGCCCCACTCGTTGGCAGCGACGCGGGTCAGACCGCGGATGCCTTCCTTGGCAGCGGCGTAGCTGCACTGGCCATAGTTGCCAAACAGGCCGGCGCCCGAAGCAAAGTTGACCACGGAGCCCTTGGTCTCCTTCAGGTGCGGGTAGGCCTTCTGCATGTACAGGTAGGTGGCATACAGACCGGAGTAAATGGCGAGGTTGAACTGGTCCATGGTGTGATCGGCGATCGTCACGCCCGAAGCGCTGGCCTGAGCATTGTTGACGACGGCGTCGATGCGGCCGAACTCCTCAATGGCCTTGTCGATGACGTTCTGGACGACGGCCTCGTTGTCCTGACCAGCCGAGACATCGGCCTGAACAGGCAGAACCTTGACGCCGTACTCGGCCTCGAGGGATTCCTTGGCAGCCTCGAGCTTGGCAACGTTGCGGCCGGTAATGACGAGGTTTGCGCCCTCCTTGGCAAAAGCGATATCGATACCGTAGCCGATGGAGCCAGCGGAGCCGTCCTTGAGCGTGGCCTTGCCGCCGCCGGTGACGATCACGGTCTTACCAGTGAAAAGTCCCATATAAAGTCCTTTCAAATCGCGACGGGCCTGCCCGTCGACTGCGCGCATCCAACTTCACGCGCCAAAAGCTGAAATGCAACTTTAGCGGGTTCAAGTGAAAAATAAAGCCCATGGCAGGCGAACGGCGCAACGTCTTTCGGCGAAGGGAATGTCAAGTACAAACTGGATAAAGTGGCCGAGTTTTTGCTATCGACGCGAGCCATCGAACACGTTTTGAAACTTTGCTGCAGCGCGCGGGATGTCGGCGCGAGACTTTATCATAGGGTGACAAACAACGATGAGGAGCACATGCCTATGACAGACGAGCTGGACCCCCAGACTCAACAGCATATTGATGATTCCGCAGACGTCACTGCAGATGCCGACGCTGTGACCTGCGATGATATTGACCTCGACAGCCCATTCTTGGACGAAAGCGCTACGGCGGAAACCCCTGGCGCCGAAGATGCAGACGAGCAAAACGACGATGCGCCCGCTCAGGACGACCGCCCCGTACAGGATGCTGCTCCGCAAGCTGCGGGCCCTATCGAGGTTTCTTCGGAAGAAGAGCTCGACGCCGTCATGGACTCCATGATGGATGCCGTCAAAGCGATGAAAGACGCCGTGGCCGACGCTGACGTTGACGCCGAGGAAGAGGAGGCCGCCGAGGCAGCCTCGACCTTCGTACCCGGCGAGACTCCGGTTGCCGACCAGGGCAGCACCATGCCCTCGTTTCTGCAGCTCGAGCATCCCACGATTGGCACCGATGCGGTCGACCCGCACGCAGCAGGCTTTTCTGTGATCGAAGGCGGTACCGGCAATATCGCCGTGCCGCAGACTGCCGATGCGGACGCTGCCGACACCGCTCGCCCGACCGCCCCGCACTCCCCCGCCGCGAGCCGCGATCTGGGGACCGCTGTCTCGAACACTGCGAACGCCGTGGGCACCTTTATCGCCCAGGGTGCCTCGGCCATGCGCGAGATGAACGCCGCGAAAAAGGCACTTGCCGATGCCCGCGCCCACCTGGCCGAACTTGAGCAGCGCATTGCCGATCAGGCCGAGGAACTCGAGACGCGCCAGGATATCGCAGGCCGCTACGACCAGATCGTCGCCGACCAGCGCCAGGCGATTGCCACGGCCCAAAAGACTGCAGCGGCCGCCGAGATTGATCGTGATGCCCACGCCTCCAAAGCGACAGAGCTCAAGGGTCAGCTCGAACAAATGAAGACAGAGGATGACGCGACTGAGCTCCGTCTGAAGGCCGCGCTCGACGCCGTGGAGGCCCGCGAGGCGAGCTCACGCGAGACCGGCAACCGCCTCGTTCGACGTCTTGAGGATTCCAAGCGCATCCGCGACAAGGTGAAGGCAGAGCGAGACGCCGGCATTGCCGCCGCACAACAAACCGTCGACGCCACGCGCGCCCAGCTCGAGACGCTGCGTCATGAGTATGCCGAGCTGCAACGCAATCCCTCGGCAAATCCCGCCAACTATACGGTGCGCACCAGCGAGCTCTCGATGCAGATTTCCGACACGGCAGATGCCCTGCGCAAAGCCGAAGAAGATGTCCCGCGCATCACCGCCGACCTTGAGCACTCGCTTGCCGCAGCCGAGCAGGCCGTCGAGCAGGCTCAAGCCCCTATCGCCGACGCAAAACGCGCGCACCAAGCCGTGACGACCGAAGCCGATGCCGCGCGCGACGAGCTGCAGACGGCGAAGACCGCCGCCGCGACTCGTCAGCGCGAACTGCGCGAGAAGATCGCCGCGGAGGACAAGGCACGCCGCGAGCAGGAGCAGACCATCGCCAACGCCCAAGCAGATGCCGCACATGCACAGTCGATCATCGAACAGGCGACCGAAGTACACGACCACCCAGAGATCACTGAGTCGCTTGCAGGATCCTTGGCCCGAGACAAAGCCGAACACGCCGAGACCGAGCGAGAAGTCGCCCGGCTCGAGGCCACCGAGGACGCGGTGCGCGAACGTACCCGCGACTCACGCATCAAATTCACCGGCGCCATCGTCTGCATTGTCGCCGTAGTCCTCGTGATCATCCTCATCTGGCTGTTCGCGAGCAAGTAAACCACTCCCCAACGACCACAAGGAGTGTCCCCAAGTGCCGGCACAAAAGGAACGTCCCCAAGTGCCACATTGACAGCCAAGGCAACGCCGATGTTTTGGCACCGACAGCGAAAACCCGCCAGAGCGAGCAAGGTGCCTTGAAACGAGGCGGCATTGA
>USCJ01000227.1 GCA_900553215.1 uncultured Collinsella sp. | reverse complement strand
TGCCCGTGCGCGATGAGCACGCGGTGATCGTCCAGAATCAGCACGCGCTCAAGCGCTTCAAAGCGCCCGAAGTCGCAGTTGCCGGGGACCTGCTCGAGCGGCAGGCTGGGGAAAAGTTCACGCAGCTCCTCGACATCGCGCCAGCCGTCGCCAAGATGGATGATGCCCTGCGGCTTTACGAGCTCTACCGCGCGCACCATGTTGTCGACATTGCCGTGCGAGTCGGATAGTACCAAGTATTTCATAGCGCTTACAGGAACTTGTCGAGCTCGCGCTCGACCTCATCCATCTTCTTGATCTGCGGTTTGTCGATGCGGTAGCCGCCCTTGACGACCATGTCGAGCTCACGCAGCGCGCTCAAATTCTGAAGAGGGTTGCCGGAGCAGACGATCAGGTCGGCCTGCTTGTCCGCCTCAATGCTGCCGGTCAGATCACCGATGCCCGCGAGCCGGGCATTGAGTTTCGTCGCGCTGTAGAGCGCGAACGCGGGCGTCACGCCGCAGTATTTGACGAAATAGTGCAGCTCGCGCCACATGTCGTAATGTGTGATGTACGGGCAGCCGACGTCCGTGCCGAGACCGACTGGCACGCCTGCGGCGAGGTTTGCCTTTACGAGCGCGACGATGCCGTCGAAGACGATCTTGCCGTTTTCCTGCTGCTCATACGTCGCGTGCGAAATGCTGCGGTCGAAGAGCGCGTAGGGCAGGGCGGGGGAAATGGTCGAAATTTGGAACGCCTTGCGCTGCTTGAAGAGCGTGATCATTTCATCGCTTGGCTGCGCGCCATGCTCGATGGAGTCGACGCCGTTTTGCAGTGCAGCCATCACGCCCTCAGGGCTCTCAACGTGCGCCGCGACGATCATGCCGAGCGAATGTGCCTTGTCGCACGCGGCCTTGACAAGCTCGGGCTGCATGCGCAGCACGCCCGGCTCGCCCACCTCGGTAGCGTCGAACACGCCGCCCGTCACGAACAGCTTGATGACATCGGCACCACGCGCATACAGGTCTCGCACCTGTTCGGTTGCCTCGACGGGGCTGTTTGCCACCTGGGCGAACAAGCCCGCGCCATGGCCACCCGGCACCGTAACACCCGTTCCCGGCGCTACCAGGCGCGGACCCTGATACTTGCCGGCGTCGATAGCGTCGCGCACGGCAATGTCGGCAAACAACGGGTCACCCGCGCCGCGCACCGTGGTCACGCCGCTTGCCAGCTGCTGCTGGGCACTGCCCTTGAGGATGCGACGGACGATGGCACGGCCCACGGGATTATCGAGTTTCTTCATCAGCGCTCCCGCATCGCCGGCCGAGACAGGCTTGCCCGAGCCGCACAGGTGCACGTGCATATTGATGAGACCGGGCATGAGATACGCACCGCCCAGGTCGATAACCTCGGCACCCGCGGGCGCCTGCGCCACAGCACTCGGCCCCATCCAAGTGATGACGCCGCGCTCAACAGTCACGGCCATATCGGGTTGTGGCTCCATATGCTCCGAACCATCCAGGACGGTCGCATTGATAAACAACGTGGAACGATCGGCAGATGCCATATCGAGCTCCTCCCTCACGATTAACTTGAACATTTGTCCATTATCACCTAGTCCCGCTGGATTGCTGCAGACGCATCGGTTAACGGAAGAAAGAGGGGATGTGGGGAGACGGAACACGTTGCAGTCCCACCCCAGCGACACCAGGGAAATGTCTCGATCTGTAACAGGTACAGGGTTATTAGGCCCCTTGATGTTACAGATCGAGACATTCGGTCGACGTTTCACTGGCTTGTCTCGATCTGTAACAATTACGAGCTCAAACAGCCTCTAAACGTTACAGATCGAGACAAAACCTCTCAGCGCCCATACCACTGGCATCTCCACTCCTCAGCCAATTCAGCCTGCCGAGGAATACCCGCCAGCCTCATTTTCTCGACCAGCTTCCCCGGGTCTTTGAGTTCATCAAACGTAAACCGAAGCACCTTATGCCCGAGCATTGTCAGATGAGATTCCCGCTGACGCTCTGCCACGAATGGGTCAACCGACTCCCGACCCTCGCCGCTCTGCAAGGGGTACTTCCCCTTTCCGTCGAGCTCGCCGATGACACACGTCCCGTCCTCGAGCCGCCAAAAATAGTCGACGCGAAACACCTGGCTCGGATCGAGCGGGCGAAACCCCACCTGCAGCTCCGGAACCGGAAAGCCGTACGCAATAAAGAATGCTCGGAACCGAGACTCACCGCCGTTTTCAGACAGCCCGTCCGCATACGACGCAATCACCTGTGCCCTGCGATACCCTCGCCTGCCCTCGCAATCGGCGCGGAGGCGCTCGCACAAATCCCCACGTGATACGCCTTTCGCCCGCAGTGCAGAATCGGCAATCGCCAACCCGTAGGAGAACGGTGCACGCAGTAGGCAATCCTCCACCGTGCGCCAAAACGACGTCACCTGCACGCCGTCGACTTGTTCAAGTGCGCCCGCCGCCTGCGGACGCAACAGCCGACATCCTGCACTCAGCGGCACCGAGCAACCTGTCTTAACAAGATATCGTGGCCCAAGCAGATCATTCGGCACCTCCAGACCCCACAAAAGCGCCGCGTCATAGCCCCAAAACGCCCAATCGGGATGAAACTCCGCAAGCCCTTTGATGGACCGCAGCGCTCGCTCCGCCGGCGTCAGCGCATCCCAATCATGTTGAAAACAGAACAAATACGGCTCGGGCTCCGCGATATCGTCGGTTCCAACATGACGCCGCAGCCACATGAGCTCGGCATTGTCATGCGTTGCGAGCAGCGCACCTTGCTCGGTCGCCTCCGTGAGTCGCGCGAGCATCCTATTCCGCGCCAACGTGTTGCGAGTCGTATGCTTGTGCTTGAAAACGGTATTAGACACTTCCATCACCACCACATCGGACAAATGGACCATCGTCACCGTTGCCTCCGCCGACAAATGTCTTGATCTGTAACAGGAAGACCGATTTTTGGACTGTAGATGTTACAGATTGAGACATTCCCCCCAGCCAGGTGCCAAACGTCTCGATCTGTAACAGTTAGACGTTCTCCAGGCCCCTAAACGTTACAGATTTA
>USCJ01000226.1 GCA_900553215.1 uncultured Collinsella sp. | reverse complement strand
TGTTGCTGGCGATGGTGCCACCAATCTGCACCGCAGCTCCCTCGCGACCGGCCGACCCGCCCGTGAGATGCGTGAGCGTGGAGCAGACGAAGGTGAGGACGGCCATGCGCATATGGATGAGGCGTGTGCCCAGAGCGGAGTCGATGACCAGGTTGTTACCTCGTTTGGCAGCAAGGCCGTGGTTTTTGTACACCCATGCGGTGGCAACGCCCACAACGGGAAGCAGTGCGTAAATCCATGCATGGTGTTCGCGATAGTCGGTCGCGATATTCAGCGAGGCCAAAAACGCCCAAGCGGCAACGCCCATGGCGAGCGAGACGATGACGACGAGTACGAGCAACTTAGCGCTCGCGAGTAGGTTGCGGGCGTTGCGACGCGTGTCGGCAGCCAGGAGCTGCTCGGAACGGGTGAGCTGATGCCTGCCGGCCATGATAACGTCGTTCAGGGAGAAAAAACCGCCATCGTCGAGCGGCTGGGAATGATCCTGCGCCTCGTTTGCGCTTTCGGGTTTGTCGTTATGAGCCATACGTTCCTCTTTTAGGTTGCAACGCAAGCATTATAGAACGCGGTAAACGCGACGAGCCGGTGGGTTGGTTTCTATTCTGTTTCGCGGCCTGCAACCGACAGGTGTATTTGCGGGTGCAGGCCGAGTCGCGGTCGCGCGTCGGGGGATTATACTGAGACAAGCATAAAGAATTGGCGCCTCTGTTGTGCGCCGTGGCATTAAGAGGTGCATATGGCAGAGAAACTCATTCCGTTGGAGGACGCACAGGCGATCGTCTTGTCGCACGTGAATCGCACCGAAGTTGTCGAGATTCCCGTGTGGCAGGCCGCCGGTCTTCCCTTGGCCGAGGACGCGGTGGCCGATATCGACATCTCGCCGTTTGCCAACAGCGCTATGGATGGATATGCCGTGCGCTCGGCGGACTTGGCGCAGGCGTCTGGCGAGGCGCCGGTGACGCTCGACGTTATCGGACACGAGGCCGCGGGCCATGTCTTTGAGGGCGTGCTCGGCGTGGGTGAGACGGTCCGCATCATGACGGGCGCTCCGGTACCCGAAGGTGCCGATGCCGTGGTGAAATGCGAGATCGTCGACGTGCTCGATGGCGACGGCAACGAGGGCTCGCGTGTGAGGTTCTCGGCGCCTGCCAAGGTAGGGGAGAACGTTCGCTCTGCCGCCGAGGAGGCCAATGCCGGCGATGTTGTGATGCACGCCGGCGAGGTCGTGGCTCCGGCGGGCGCGGGTCTGCTGGCAAGCGCCGGATATGCGAGCGTGAAGGTGCACGCTGCCCCGCGTGTGGGCATCATCTCGCTGGGCACGGAACTGGTCGCACCGAGCAATGTGCCGGCGCGCGGTCAGATTCGCGATTCAAACTCCTCGGCTTTAATGGCCGAGGCACTCGATGCCGGCGCCGAGCCCGTGTTCTACGGCATTGCGCCCGATGATGAGCGGACGATTGCAGAGCTGGTGCATCGTGCCGTGCAGGAGTGTGATTTTGTCATTACGAGCGGTGGTGCCTCGGCGGGCGACTACGACTACGTGACGGCGTTGGTTAAGCGCGAGGGCGAGGTGCTCTTCGATCGCATCTCGATGCGTCCCGGCAAGGCCATCACGTTTGGCCTGCTTGGGGGCAAGCCGTATTTGGGGCTTTCGGGCAATCCCGCGGCGGCGTATGTGGGCTTTGAGATGCTTGCGCGTCCGGCGATTCGCAAGATGCGCGGCTTTGCCGAGGGTACGCGTCCCGTGCAGCAGGCGATATTGACGCACGGCGTAAAGAAGCGCCAGGACCGACGCTTCTTCGATCGCGCCACGGTTTTGCGCGACCCCGAGACCGGTGAGCTGTTGGTGACCGAGGCCAAGACGCAGAATTCGGCGCTGCTCGGCACGATGCAGCGGGCCAACTGTCTGCTGCGTATTGACGAAGGGCCGTGTGAGCTCAAGGCGGGCGACGTCGTGGGCGTCGTGCGTGTCGATCTGCCTGAGGATGCCGTGTTGTAGGAGGAATGCTATGGAGCTGAAGATATCGATCGTGACGTGCTCGGACACGCGCGATCTTGCCCAGGATGAGGCCGGAGCCGCACTCGAGGAACTTATCGAGGCGCAGGGCTGGACGGTCGCCTCACATGTGGTTGTGCGCGACGACGTCAGCGAGATCGGTGATGCCATTGTGGAAGCCGCCGATGAGTGCCACGCCAATGTCGTGCTCACCTGCGGCGGCACGGGGCTTTCGATGCGCGATGTGACGCCCGAGGCGACGCGTGCCGTCTGCGAGCGCGATGTGCCGGGTATTGCAGAGGCAATCCGTGCGTACTCCATGACCAAGACGCACCGCGCTATGCTCTCGCGCGCTATTTGCATGCAACGAGGTCATACACTTGTCGTAAACTTTTCCGGTTCTACGAAGGCCGCCCGCGAAAGCTGGGAGGCCGTGAGCGATCAGCTGGAGCATGCAGCCCAAATGACAGCGGGCGGCGGACATACCAACTAAGCGGTTTACCTGCGGCGGGGTGACCTGAACGGCTGCTCCGCCTATTATTTGCGCCCAAGGGGACGGCATTCTGTAGGCATGCCTGAAACTATATTCTCAGACGAGAATAATTTCTCAGAATCATTATTCGCACCGAAGTATAATCTAATTACAGAATAAAGCCTGCGGCGAGGTGCCCGGGCACAAGGTCCGAAAGGATTGAACATGTTCGATATGGTTTCTCGCCGCGGATTCGTCTCGCTCTCTGCTGTCGTCGCTGCTGGCCTTGGGCTTGCTGGCTGCTCCGGCAACAAGACGTCTGGGCCGACTGGCTCCGATGCCGGTTCTGCTAAGGCATCTTTCAAGAAGGCTGTCGAGCTCCAGGTCTTCGCTGCCAACTCTCTCGAGAAGGCCCTGCCCGAGGTCCAGGAGCTCTACACCGACCAGACCGGCACTACCTTTGCCGACACGCAGTTTAAGGCCTCCGGCGATCTCGTCGAGCAGATGCGTGCCGGCGCCACGGTCGATGTGCTCATTACCGCTTCCAAGGGCACCATGGATGACGCTGAGACCGCCGAGCTCGTCGAAACCGACACCCGTGAGGA
>USCJ01000225.1 GCA_900553215.1 uncultured Collinsella sp. | reverse complement strand
CGTCCCAGCGCATGGAAAAAGTACACGCCACAGCAGATCGAGGAGCTCGAGGAGCTTTGCCGCGGCTATAAGCAGTTTTTGAGTGAGAACAAGACCGAGCGCCTGTGCGTCAAGGCCGGTATCAAGATGGCCGAGGAGGCGGGCTACGTCAATCTGGAGACCGTGATCGCCGAGGGCCGCGCGCTCAAGGCCGGCGACAAGGTGTACGCCGCCAACCACGGCAAGGACCTTATGCTCGTCAACCTGGGCACCGCCCCGCTCGAGCAGGGCTTTAACATCCTGGGCGCCCACGTGGACTCGCCGCGCCTGGACCTCAAGCAGAACCCCGCCTTCGAGGCCGGCGACATGGCTTATCTCGACACGCACTACTATGGCGGCGTCAAGAGCTACCACTGGGTCGCTTCCCCGCTCGCACTCGTGGGCGTCATCTGCAAAAAGGACGGCACCACCGTCGACATCAACATCGGTGACAAGGCCGACGACCCGGTCTTTACCATCTCCGACCTGCTGATCCACCTCTCGAGCGAGCAGATGGCCAAGCCCGCCAAGGACGCCGTCGACGCCGAGATCCTCGACGTGATCGTGGGCGGCCGCCCCGTCAAGTTTGACGAGGACGACAAGGACGCTCCCAAGGAGCCCGTCAAGCAGATGTTCCTGGATATCCTCAAGGAGCAGTACGACGTCGAGGAGGAGGACTTCCTCTCCGCCGAGAGGTCGTGCCCGCCGGCCCCGCCCGTGACATGGGCCTCGACCGCTCCATGATTCTGGGCTATGGCCACGACGACCGTGTCTGCGCCTATCCGTCCATGCTCGCCCAGATCAACGTCGCCAACGTGGAGCGCACGAGCATCACACTCATCGTAGACAAGGAGGAGATCGGTTCCGTGGGTGCCACCGGCATGACGAGCCGCTTCTTCGAGAACACCGTCGCCGAGATCATGACGCTCGCCGGCGAGGATAGCCCGCTGGCCCTGCGCCGCGCGCTCGCCCGCAGCCGCATGCTCTCCTCCGACGTGTCCGCCGGCTTCGACCCGGGCTACGCCGGCAAGTTCGAAACCAAGAACGCAGCCTTTATGGGTCGCGGCCTGTGCTTTAACAAGTACACGGGCAGCCGCGGCAAGGGCGGCTCTAACGACGCCGACGCCGAGTATGTGGCCCTCATCCGCGACATCATGGACGAGGCCGGCGTGGACTTCCAGACCTGCGAGCTCGGTCGCGTCAACGCGGGCGGCGGCGGCACCATCGCATACATCATGGCTAAGTACGGCATGAACGTCATCGACTCTGGCGTTGCCGTCCTGTCCATGCACGCCCTGTGGGAGGTCGCTAACAAGGCCGATATCTACGAGGCCTATCGCGGCTACAAGGCCTTCATCGAGCGCGCGTAACCAACCCTTCGTCAGTTGCGGTGAAATACAGACTAAACTGGCCCATAAACGGCCAAAACAGACCGTATTCCACCGCAACTTCCTTTTTGGCAGAGGAGAGTCCATGCTGCAGGTCGTCATTTCGCCCGCCAAGCAGATGCGCGCGGCCCAAGATGCTTTTGAAGTCCTGGGCATTCCACCCTTTGCGCGCGAGACGGCTCGCCTCCACCGCGCACTGCTAGATATCGAGCGGAATGAAGGCAGCGACAGCCTGCAGGCGCTATGGAACGTGAGTGACAAACTGCTGGGGCCTTGCCTCAACACCCTGCATGAGTTCGGGCCCATCCTGAAAAACGGCGATCTCGACAATCCCGCACTCGCCTGTCACCTCTCCCCTGCCGTCATGTCCTACCACGGCATTCAATACCAGAGCATGGCGCCCGAGGTGATGGATTCCGCGCAGCTCGCATGGCTGCAAAGCCACCTGTGGATCCTCTCTGGCCTCTACGGGTGCGTTCGCCCCTTTCATGCCGTCGAACCATATCGGCTGGAGATGGGCGCGAAGCTCGCCGTTGACGATGCCCGAGACCTCTATGCGTTTTGGAGCGACAAGCTCGCGCGGGCTATCGCCCCGGCAGGCTCAAACACCACGATCGTCAACCTCGCCAGCGTAGAGTACGCCAAAGCCGTTCTGCCCCATCTCGCGGGCGACGCCACGGTCGTCACGTGCCTCTTTGGCGAAGGCATCCGCAACGGCAAGCCCATCCAGCGCTCGACCGCCAGCAAAAAGGCACGTGGTTCCATGGTGCGCTGGATGGCAGAAAACAAGCTCGAGGATGTAAGCGGGCTCACCGCGTTTGACGTTGGTTATCGTCACTTTCCCGAGCTTTCAAATAAGAACACTTTGGTCTTCCTGAACGAACAGACCTTGTAGGACCACCGCTACTTTTGAATGTGCTGCCTAGGCACGGGGTCTATTCCGCCAAGCCGTCGGCTTTGCCAACTTCGTTTGTCGAGCCATCTTGGTAGGTAATCTTAACGTGCTCTACCTCGGACACCGCAACACCCGATGGGGGCTCCAAGCGCCATTCCGTCAGGGCGATATCCATGGTCGTGGGAACGTCCCCCTGATCTTTGAGCTCGACCGACAGCGTCTTAAGCGACGCATCGAAGGTCACGCGCTCGATCTCTTCGCCGGGAATGGAACCACCGCTCAGCTGCAGCTGGACAAATCCATCGCACGGATACCAATAGTCGCCGGGAGCTGCCACCGTGTTGCCGCCAGAGACCTTCACCGTCATGATCGGCAGGGCATCGTCGGCCTCAAACTCCCAGGCAGCGCCGCCG
This sequence comes from uncultured Collinsella sp., assembly GCA_900553215.1. Lineage (GTDB taxonomy): Bacteria > Actinomycetota > Coriobacteriia > Coriobacteriales > Coriobacteriaceae > Collinsella. Next base: position 383 of record USCJ01000225.1, on the reverse strand, counting down.
CGACCACCAAACGTCCAGATACAAAAGGCAATCACCAGCACGGCAAGCACCGCAAAACCAATCGCGACAAGGCCATGGTGCGCACGGCTTTCCTCGGCCGATACATCCCATTGCGTCTCTCGATATAGATGCTTGTCTTCCATGTTCGCCTCCCCACAGGCACGCTCGTTAGGCCAATCGTACCCATTCGAGCTATACTTGAGCCCATTACATAAACGGGGAGCTTGCAGGACAAGACGGCAGGCTGAGACTGGGCGCGCCCGCCCTGACCCGCAAACCTGATATGGGTAATGCCAACGAAGGGAGTTTCCATGACTGACCGCCAGTCTGCCGGCGCCGTTGCTGCGCCGGACGTCGCTCGCGCGTGCGCTGCATCGAGCGAC
>USCJ01000224.1 GCA_900553215.1 uncultured Collinsella sp. | reverse complement strand
CCCGTTCCACCGGCCCCTACTCTCTGGTCACCCAGCAGCCTCTGGGCGGCAAGGCCCAGTTCGGCGGCCAGCGCTTCGGCGAGATGGAAGTTTGGGCACTGTACGCTTATGGTGCTTCCAACGTCCTGCAGGAGATCCTGACCGTCAAGTCCGACGATACTGTGGGCCGCGTCAAGACCTACGAGTCCATCGTCAAGGGCGAGAACGTTCCTGTCCCGGGTATCCCCGAGTCCTTCAAGGTTCTCGTCAAGGAGATCCGCTCCCTCGCACTGGACATCGAGCCCATGCACGATGCCGACGAGGACGCCTCCGCCCCTGTGACCGCCGAGGAGACCTCTGCTCTCGACGACCTGGCTGCGCTCGCCGGCGTTGACACCGACGTCGAGGCCGAGGATGCCGAGACCGCCGAGGCACCCGAGGCTGTCGCCGCCACGACCACTGATAAGGAGTAGTTGACTGTGGCAGATTTCGAAGCTACTGATTTTGACTCGGTAAAGATCTCCCTTGCCTCCGCCGACCAGATCCGTTCCTGGTCGCACGGTGAGGTCAAGAAGCCGGAGACCATCAATTACCGTACCCTCAAGCCCGAGAAGGACGGCCTGTTCTGCGAGAAGATCTTCGGTCCCGCCAAGGACTGGGAGTGCTCCTGCGGCAAGTACAAGGGCATCCGCTTTAAGGGCATCGTCTGCGAGCGCTGCGGCGTCGAGGTCATCTCGGCCAAGGTGCGTCGCGACCGCATGGGCCACATCGAGCTCGCCGCTCCCGTGTCCCACATCTGGTACTTCAAGAGCCCCACGAGCTTCCCGATGAGCCGTATGCTCGACATCAAGTCCAAGGACCTCGAGAAGGTTCTGTACTTTGCCAGCTACATCATCACCGAGGTTGACTATGAGGCCCGCGAGGCCGACGCCGACGACCTGCGCGAGGAGCTCGCCGCCGATCTGGAAGAGATCGATGCCGAGTGCGCCCGCCAGATCGAGTCCCTCAAGGAGCAGGGCGACCCCGAGAACTTTGACGAGTTCTCCGACGAGGAGCCGCTGACCCCCGAGGAGATCGCCTCCGGCATCGTCGACATCGAGGAAGAGTGCAAGGACGAGAAGCAGCTCCGCACGGACGCCTTCAACGCCTTCATGAAGCTCACCGAGCGCGACCTCATCTCCGATGAGCCGCTGTTCCGCGAGATGACCCGCTACTACTCCATGTACTTCAAGGGTGGCATGGGTGCCGAGGCCGTCCGCGACCTGCTCGCTGCCATCGACCTCCCCTCCGAGGCCGAGAAGCTCAAGGCCATCATTGCCGACGAGGATTCCCAGAAGCAGAAGCGCGAGAAGGCCGTCAAGCGCCTCGAGGTCGTTGACGCCTTCCTGAAGGGTGGCAACAGCCCCGCGAACATGATCCTGGACGTCATCCCGGTCATTCCGCCCGATCTGCGCCCGATGGTCCAGCTCGACGGTGGTCGCTTTGCCGCGTCCGACCTCAACGACCTGTATCGTCGCGTGATCAACCGTAACAACCGACTCAAGCGCCTGCTCGACCTGGACGCCCCTGCGATCATCGTGAACAACGAGAAGCGCATGCTCCAGGAGTCCGTGGACGCCCTGTTCGACAACGGCCGTCGTGGTCGCCCGGTCACCGGTGCCTCCAACCGTCCGCTGAAGTCCCTGTCCGACATGCTCAAGGGTAAGCAGGGTCGTTTCCGTCAGAACCTGCTGGGCAAGCGTGTCGACTACTCCGGCCGTTCGGTAATCGTTACCGACCCCAAGCTGCTGCTGCACCAGTGCGGTCTGCCCAAGACCATGGCGCTGGAGCTCTTCAAGCCCTTCGTCATGAAGCGCCTGGTCGAGCTTGGCAAGGTCGAGAACATCAAGGGCGCCAAGCGCGCTATCGACCGCGGTGCCACCTTTGTGTGGGATATCCTCGAAGAGGTCATCGACGGCCGCGTCGTGCTGCTCAACCGTGCACCGACCCTGCACCGTCTGTCCATCCAGGCCTTTGAGCCGGTGCTGGTCGAGGGCAAGGCTATCCACCTGCATCCGCTGGTCTGCTCGCCCTTCAACGCCGACTTCGACGGCGACCAGATGTCTGTCCATGTGCCGCTGTCCAGCCAGGCTCAGGCCGAGGCTCGCGTGCTTATGCTCTCTGCGAACAACCTGCGCTCGCCGGCATCCGGCAAGCCGGTTAACATCCCCTCGCAGGACATGATCATCGGTGTGTACTACCTGACCCAGGTCCGCGACGGTCTGCCGGGCGAGAACCACGTGTTCGCCAGCTTCGACGACGCGCTGCACGCCTATGACTGCCGCTCCGAGGTCGACATGCAGGCCAAGATTCAGGTCCGCGTGTCCGCTGCCGACGCCAATGTCATCAACGAGGACGGCACCCGTATCTTCCGCGTCAAGAACGGCAAGAACGAGTTTGTCGACTACGACGTCACCGGCAACAAGACCGCGCGCTTCGAGACCTCTATCGGCCGCATCATCTTCAACCGCCAGTGCCTGCCCGAAGACTACGAGTTCATGAACTACAAGATGGTCAAGGGCGACGTGGCCAAGCTGGTTGCGGACTGCTGCGATCGCTATCCCGAGGCCAAGGTCGGCCCGATCCTCGACGCCATCAAGTACTCCGGCTTCCACTACGCTACCCGCGCCGGCCTCACCATCTCGGTGTGGGACGCTCTCATCCCTGCCGAGAAGCAGGAGCTGCTCGATCGCGCCCAGGCCAACGTCGACCAGATCAACGAGTACTTCGAGGAGGGCTTCATCAACGAGACGGAGCGCCACATCGAAGTCGTTAACGAGTGGACCGCTTGTACCGATAAGGTTGCAGCGCTCATGCTCGACTTGTTCGACGAGGAGAACCCGCTCTACATGATGGCCGACTCCGGCGCCCGTGGTTCTAAGACCCAGCTGCGTCAGCTCGGCGGCATGCGTGGCCTGATGGCAGACATGTCCGGCGAGACGATCGACCTTCCCATTAAGGCGAACTTCCGCGAGGGCCTGCTGCCGCTCGAGTACTTCATTTCGACCTACGGCGCCCGTAAGGGCCTGGTCGATACCGCATCCCACACCTCGGACTCTGGTTACCTGACCCGTCGTCTG
>USCJ01000223.1 GCA_900553215.1 uncultured Collinsella sp. | reverse complement strand
TATCCCAGCCCTCAAAACCATTCTCTGACCCCCTTGGCGGCAAGTGCCCCGCCGGCGGCAAAGTTCTCGAATCGCATATTGCCGCAGGCAAGGTCGAAGATGCGGACGGGATGCTCGATCGTGGCCACATCGAGCTGCTCAAGCGCGATGTCCATGGTGCGCACCCAGCCGGGCCACGGGGCCTGGCGCGTATCGGAAAAGGAGGCGGAGTGCTCGCGATAGAACGTATTGTTGAGCTGGATGAGCGATGAGGCGAAATCGCGGTTCACGGCGCGGAACTCCCTCCGTTGGCGGTGCGGAATAAACAGTACGACCATACTAACGTTAATGTCGCAACGGGGACAACCAAGCTACGGGTCATTGCTTTGTTTGGACACATTTCCGCAGCTCATATGCACCCGCAACCGCCGGTTGTCAAAAATCTCACTAGAATAGGTGGCATGCTTTTGGCGGTGGCGGATAGATTTTTAACTGTGCAAGGCGCCTTAAGAACAAAAACGGTCCGGCGGCACGGCTGGCATCACATAGGAGGAACCATGAATGTAGAAACTGCGCAACGGCTCGCCGACCTTCGCCGCAGCAAGGGCTTTAGCCAAGAGGGATTGGCGCGAAAGCTGGGACTGTCGCGCCAGGCGGTCAGTAAATGGGAACGCGCGGAGAGCTCGCCCGATACCGAGAACCTGATCTCGCTCGCAAAACTCTATGGCGTGAGTTTGGACGAGCTCCTCAATCCGAGCGATGAGATCGAGGACGATATCGAGTTTGAGAACGAGGACCGCGCCCGTCAGCGCGAGGCCGAGGCGGCGGAGCGCGCCCGTACCCATGAGGCGGCGGCACGTGCTACCGAGGCGGCAACGCAGGCGAGTGATGCCGCCGCCAAGGCGGCGCAAGCGGCAAGCTGGAGCGCGCAGGCAGCTAATGCGGCGACGGCTCAGGTGACGGGTGCCGGTGCGACCAGCGTGACTCCGGTGAAGGGTCCGTTCCAGTCGTTCCCGTACTGGGCCGTGTGCTGGCTGCTGTTCTTTTTGCTGATGTTCCTGTTTGGCGCCGGCCCCTTTGCCGCGCTGATTTTCTTTACGATCCCCATCTATCACTGGGTGGCGCGTGCGCTCGATGGCGACTGGGCACGCGGGGATATTCAGGTTGGTCCGGCGCCGGTGGCAGTTAGGGCTCAGGATGTTTCCGTTGCGGTTGATACTGACGTGGCTACCGCGACCAGCGCTGAGCCGAGTGTCAAAGAGGGTGATGAATGATGAAGCTCTCGCGTGAGTCTAAGGTGCGCCTGGGCGTTGGCATCGGGGCGTTTGTGCTCATTATCGGGCTTGTCTTTGGCGCTTCGCGGCTATTGGCTCATTCCGATATTGTGCGTACGACCGGTATTCTATCTGGCCATTTGTCTGATTTTGACGATATGTTTGACGAGGACGATTCCTTGAATAGCGGTAACTATTCCGCTCGGCCTCAGCAGCTTTCGAGCACGACTTTTGATGCCGATGAGTTCCGCTACCTCGATTTCGATATCAATGCGGCTTCGGTGGACGTCAAGGTTGTTGATGGCAACAAGGCTCGCGTTATCGAGCGGGGACGCGTTGCCAAGGGTATGGATGCCTCCAAGGCCGCGACGCAAAACATCGCATCCGTCGAGGACTCGACGCTCAAGGTTTCCCAGTTTGGAAGTGATGACGGTAAGGCAATCGATCGCTCAGTTACGGTCGAGCTGCCGCGCCGTGTTGCCGAACATCTGAAGGGGATCAACGCGCACGTGGGCTCGGGTGATCTGCAGATTGCCGGTGTCATCTGTGATGGTTTTGACCTTTTCCTGGGTGCGGGAGATGTAGAGTTTACGGGCAGCGTGACTGATGCGCTCAGTGCTGAGGTCGGTTCGGGCGATGTGACGTTCGAGCTCTACCAGGCCCCCGCGAAGTCGATGGACGTAAGCGTGGACTCGGGCGATGTGGAGATAACGGTTCCGAACTCTACGGGCTTTAAGGCGAGCCTCACCGTGGGCAGCGGTGACTTCGAGAGCGATTTCCTTCCGCTTGGCTACGATGGCGAGACCATATTGAATCTTGAATTCGACAACGGTGATAAGTCTGCCACGTATCGCTTTAAGGTCGGTTCGGGCGACATGTCGTTTGATTCGGAGTGACGGGTGGTTTTCGGAGACTCGCAAACGTAGCTGCGCTGTTTGATGAAGGCGCCGAAGCCGAGATTGGCTCCGGCGCCTTTGCCTTTACAATGGGGACATGGAACAGATTATCTTGAACATACTCGAGGCCCTGCGTTGCGGCGAGACTGTAGACGACAAGGCACTCGTCAAACTGATACATGCCGAGGCGCGCCGCGAGGGTGCCGATAAGCGCGATCTGGCCAAGCGCCGACTGCTGCCGTTTTACCAGCGGGTTAAACGTGAGGAACCAGCTCGTTGGGCTGGGTGGAATGTCGATGCCGAGCTGGAGCGTCAACTGCTGCAGGTGCTACGCATGAAGCCGCGCCGCACGGCTTCGGGCGTAGCGACCATTACCGTCATCACCAAGCCCTGGTCGTGCTCGGGCGATTGCCTGTTTTGCCCCAACGACCTGCGCATGCCCAAGAGCTATCTGCACGCTGAACCGGCGTGCGCCCGTGCGGAGCAAAATTGCTTCGACCCGTATCTGCAGGTGAGCGCTCGCCTGACCGCACTTTCGCAGATGGGACATGCGACCGATAAGATTGAGCTCATCGTGCTCGGCGGTACCTGGAGCGACTATCCGCAAGGCTATCAGACGTGGTTTATGTCGGAGCTCTTCCGCGCGCTCAATGACGATGCCGTGGCCGGCGTGGCGGCCAACCCCATGTTGGCGCGTCCGGGGATCAGCCGTGCCGAGGCGGGGCCTGCTCGATGACGCGCCTGCCGACGCCCTGCCGCCGGTGGTGGCGAAGCGTCGCGAGCGCTATCGGGCAGCTGGCATTGCGACAGACGAGGTTGAGCTTGCTGCCGGCGTTGCCGACGAGCAGGAGCGTGTGGATGCTGCCGTGGGCGGCTATAACCGTGCAGTGCGTCGCCTGTACGGCTCCGGTACGCCCTGGGGCGAGGTCGCCGAGTGGCAGACGGCGACGATGGAAGAGCTTGAGCGGCAGCAGCGCATCAACGAGACGGC
>USCJ01000222.1 GCA_900553215.1 uncultured Collinsella sp. | reverse complement strand
GACACGAGGATTCGCAGCAAAGTTACCGCAGCTCCGGTCCGAGGGGCCGGGTTGAGATTTTCGCTCGGTCAAGTCCTGGCTCGCACGAAGAGCACATTAAGTGCTCTTCGGCTCGTGCGGAATCTACGAAAATCGGGCCTACATTCCTCCCCTTTGGTATCGATTACTTCAGTCTGATATGACTTCGCTGAGGCTTAAACAAACATACAGAATAACACAGGTAGTTGGGGTTATTGCGCATATATAAAATAGCCTCCGACCGCGGGTGGTCGGAGGCTATTTGCAAAGACATTTTAGGCAGGTCTAGCCGTAGATGCGTTGGGGCTGCTCTTCGCCCTTAACCGCCGCTTCGGTTACGACGACCTTGGCAACGCCCTCCTCGCTGGGGAGGTCGAACATCGTCTGCTGCAGAACGTCCTCGCAGATAGCACGCAGACCGCGGGCGCCGGTCTTGCGGGCAAGCGCCATGCGGGCGATCTCGTGCAGGGCGGCGTCCTCAAACTCAAGCTCAACGCTCTCAAGCTGGAACATCTTGCGGTACTGACGCACCACGGCGTTCTTGGGCTCGGTCAGGATCGACACCAGGTCGTCCTCATCGAGCGCCTGCGTCTGGGTGACGACGGGCGTACGTCCCACAAACTCGGGAATCATGCCAAAAGCGTTGAGGTCCTGCGGGAGCACCTGACGCAGCAAGTCGTTCTCGTCGACCGAGGTGGGGCCTGCGATCTCGGAGTTGAAGCCCACGCCCTTGTTGCCCACGCGGTCGGCGATGATCTTGTCCAAACCCACAAAGGCACCGCCGCAGATAAACAGGATGTTGGTCGTGTCGATCTGCAGTAGCTCCTGCTGGGGATGCTTGCGGCCGCCGGTGGGCGGAACGCTTGCCACCGTGCCCTCAAGAATCTTAAGCAGTGCCTGCTGAACGCCCTCGCCCGAAACATCACGGGTGATGGAGAGGTTCTCGGCCTTGCGGGCAATCTTGTCGATCTCGTCCACGTAGATGATGCCCACCTGCGCGCGTTCAATGTCGCCATCTGCGGCGTTGATGAGCTTGAGCAGGATGTTCTCAACGTCCTCGCCAACGTAGCCGGCCTCGGTGAGCGCGGTGGCGTCGGCGATGGCAAACGGCACCTCGAGGATGCGTGCGAGCGTCTGGGCCAGCAACGTCTTACCGGTACCGGTGGGGCCGAGCAACAGAATATTGGACTTGGCGAGCTCCACCTCGTCCATATCGTCATCAAACTGGGCGCCCATGCCCGATGCCTCGTCAAAGGCGGACACCACGGCACCGCCCTCGATCACGCGACGGTAGTGGTTGTACACGGCCACCGACATGGCGCGCTTGGCGTCCTCCTGGCCCATAACATAGGCCGAAAGCTCGTCATAGATCTCGTGCGGCGTCGGCACGTGCGTGATGACCTGACGGTCGTCCTCGAGCTCAAAACCCTCCGTCTCGGGGTCAACGGCGGGCTGAGACGCAGCCTGGCCGTGGTCGTTGAGGAAACCCGGGAGATTGCCGTTGCGGGCAGCGTCCATAAAGTCCGAAGCCAGCGACTCCTCAAGGATCTCGGAGCAGGCGGCAACGCACTCGTCGCAGATAAAGATGTTGGTCGGGCCCTTAACAAGGCGGCGAACCTGGCCCTGCTCTTTTCCGCAGAAGGAGCAGCGGATGGGGTTGCCGTTCTCGTCAAAGTTGTCCTGCATGTTACCGGCCATCCTAGGCGTCCTTCGCGGCGAGGTCGCGCGAGGTGACGATACGGTCGATCAGGCCGTAGTCGAGGGCCTCGGCAGCGGTCAGGTAGTTGTCGCGCTCGGTATCGGCCTGGACCTTCTCGATCGGCTGGCCCGAGGCGTCGGACAGGATCTGGTTGAGCTCGCGACGAGTCTTCTTGATTTCCTCGGCCACAATCTCGATCTCGGTCTGCTGGCCCTGGGCACCGCCGCTGGGCTGGTGAATCATGACCTTGGAGTGCGGCAGGCAGAAGCGCTTGCCCTTGGCGCCGGCCGAAAGCAGCACGGCAGCCATAGACGCGGCCATACCCACGCAAATGGTGGAGACCTGCGGCTTAATGAAGTTCATGGTGTCCAGAATCGCCAGGCCGGAGTAGACCTCGCCACCGGGCGAATTGATGTAGAGCGAGATATCCTTCTCCGCATCCTGGCTCTCAAGATGCAGCAGCTGGGCAACGACCAGGTTGGCGCTGACGGAGTTGATCTCCTCGCCCAAGAAGATGATGCGGACGTTGAGCAGGCGCGAATAGATATCGTAGCTGCGCTCGCCGCGCGGCGTCTGCTCGATAACGTATGGCACGAGGGCGGAATCGAACTTAGCGATCATACGCATCTCCATTTCTCTTACGGACCAATAGTGGTTCTAGACAAACGTACGGTGCCCGCATGCTATGCATTGGCTGGCACCGTACGAAGCAACCGGATAACCGGCTTATAACTTTACCCCATCACGGGCGCATCCATGCGCTCGCGGAAAAGGTGGCGAGAATTACTCGGCGTCCTTGGCGGTCTCGTCGACCTCGGTCACCTTGGCGTTCTCGACCAGGTGGTCGACGGCCTTGGAGCGACGGATGGACTCGCGGACGGCAGGCATGCGGCCATCGGCGATGAACTCGGCCTTGGAAGCCTCGACGTCCTTGACGCCGGCCTTCTCGAACTCGGCGTTGATGTCGTCCTCGGTGACCTCGATCTTGAGTTCACGGGCGAGGGCGTCGAGCGCCAGGGACTCACGGGCAACGTCGTTGGCCTGCTTGTGCAGGTCGCCGATGAACTGCTCCATGGTCAGACCGGAAGCGGGCAGCCAGGTGTCCAGGGTCATGCCGCGGGCAGCGAGGTTGGACAGGAAGTTCTGGCCAAGCTCCTCAAAGGCGGACTGCTCGTAGTCGGCGTCCATCTCCTCGAGCTGCAGGCGCTCGGCGAGAGCGGAGACGCAACGGTTCTCCTTCTCGGCCGGGAGGCGGGAAGCCTTGTCCTGCTCGATCTCGATCTTGATGGCGTCGCGCATGGCGTCGATGCTGTCGAAGCCAAAGTCGGACTTGACGAGCTCGTCGGTGAGCTCGGGGGTGTTACGGACCTTGATGCCCTTGACGGTGACCTCGACGGTGTGGGTCTCGGCCTCCTCGCCCTCCTCG
>USCJ01000221.1 GCA_900553215.1 uncultured Collinsella sp. | reverse complement strand
CGAGTGCTATGAGGTTCCCGGCGCCCTGACGCTCATCACCGCCCACAAGGCACTCGAGGATATCTGCGTCGAGGGCGACCTGCTCAAGACCAAGATCAAACTCGAGCAGGATTGGGCGACCGCCGTGTACAACGGCCAGTGGTACAGCCCGCTCAAGAACGCGCTCGATGCCTTTATGGCCGACACCCAGAAGTTCGTGACCGGCACCGTCCGCCTGAAGTTCTTTAAGGGCAACTGCCATGTCGTCGGCCGCAAGAGCCCGTTTAGCCTGTATGACTACGGTCTGGCTACCTACGACCGTGACACCACGTTTGACGAGAAGGCCAGCGCCGGCTTTATCGAGATCGATACGCTGTCGCTCAAGACGTGGGCCAAGGTCCAGGGTCCCAGCTCTGCCGCTGCCCAGGCTTAAGTCTTCCTTTCCTTGGTATCCGCGCGGCCCATCCGCGTGATACATAACGGGCGCATGGGGTCCCTACCTTTCGTTATGCTTGCTGACACTTCTTAACATCGGTGGCCCCTACGTTCCGCCCGCATATATGACGCCGCGACTGCGGCTGAGTCCGAGCCCCGCCGGGGTTGTCCGGCGGGGCTCCTTCTATCAATTTGGCGGCTCTGCGCCTATATATATGAGGAGTATCCATTATATTCAATGCTGTCGTGCATGCTTTACTTGCCCTCGCGCCCGAGCTCGATGCTGCAAAGGTCGAGGACGTCCCTATGAGCCTGAAGGCTTGGATTGACGGTTCGCAGGGCAACATCCGGAGGGAGACGTTGGGCGCCAAGTGCATGGTGCGTCACTTCTTTGCAAATTAGCTATATGGCCTCGCGCACGGTGGGGAATATGCAAAACTAGCGGTTGAAAAATCGCTTTAGCGATATGGCGCATTGCTTTGGGCGCTTGTTTTGGTATTTGGAGAAAGGAGACGGTTCCATGGCTCTTTGGGGCGGTCGTTTTGAGGCGGGCGTGGCCGAGGTCACGCAGGAGTTTGGCGCGTCGTTGCCGGTCGACAAGCATCTCTATAAGCAGGATATCGCCGGCTCTAAGGCACATGCCAAGATGCTGGCCGCCCAGGGCATCATCAGTGCCGAGGACGAGCAGGCGATCGCCGAGGGCCTGACCGGAATCGAACAGGATATCGATGCCGGCAACTTTACCTTCGATATCAACGACGAGGACATCCATATGTCCATCGAGAGCGAGCTGACGCGTCGCATCGGTGAGGCCGGTAAGCGCTTGCATACCGGGCGTTCGCGCAACGACCAGGTGGCGACCGATACGCGCCTGGGCGTTAAGGCGCTTGCCAAGGAGCTCATGGAGGCCAATCTTGAGCTGCGCTATGTGCTGGTGGATGCGGCCAAGAAGTACGACAAGGTGATTCTGCCGGGCTACACGCATATGCAGCACGCTCAGCCCGTGCTGCTGTCGCATCATCTGCTGGCATATTCCTGGATGTTCGCGCGTGACTTTACGCGCCTGAAGGCCGCCTTTGATGCCGCCGACAACTGTCCACTAGGTGCTGCCGCGCTTGCCGGTACGAGCTATCCGCTCGATCGCCAGATGACGGCTGCCGAACTTGGCTTTGCGGGCGTGATTCCCAACTCGCTCGATGCGGTTTCCGACCGTGATTTCCTGCTCGACTTGCATTACGCCGGCTCCGTCATGGCCATGCACCTGTCGCGTCTTTCCGAGGAGATCGTGCTGTGGTCGAGCTCAGAATTTGGCTTTATCACGCTTTCAGACTCTTACTCCACCGGCTCGTCTATCATGCCGCAGAAGAAGAATCCCGACTTTGCCGAGCTTATCCGCGGCAAGAGCGGTCGCGTGTACGGCAACCTGGTGCAGTTGCTCGTGACCATGAAGGGCTTGCCGCTCGCCTATAACAAGGACTTGCAGGAGGACAAGGAGGGCGCGCTCGATACCGCCCATACGCTCATGCAGTGCCTGTCCGTTATGGCCGGAATGATTTCGACTTGGACCGTCAACGAGGATGCCATGGCGCGCGAGTGCGGCGTGGGACACCTTGCCGCCACCGATGTTGCCGATTACCTGGCCAAGCGTGGCCTGCCGTTCCGCGAGGCACATGCCGTGGTGGGGCATCTGGTCCTGATGTGCGAGAAGCGCGGCTGTAATCTTGAGGACCTGCCGTTTGAGGTGTTCCAGGAGGCAAGCCCGCTCTTTGAGCGCGATATTACCGAGGCGCTCGACATCCCGTCGATTGTCGCCGCGCGCACGGCCGAGGGCGGCACCGCTCCTGCCGCCGTTGCCGCGCAGCTGCAGCGTGCCGAGTCACAGCTCGTGGCCGACGAGGGCGCGTTTGGATCGCTGACCAAGGTAGTCGAGATGGGACACGGGGCAAAGTAGGGGTTTGGCTGAAGCCGTATTGCCCTTTTATCGATAAATCGTTTTGCTTTTACGGGCGCCTTCTGTTGCGGGCGCCCGTATTTTGTTGCTATGGGGGAGGGGCTTGTCGAGAACTTCTGTAGGACCTTTGGGCAGGTTGTGAAGGGGATACGTTCGCGGGTGGCAACCGACCGTCTGCTCTGTTCGATGCGGTTGATGGGCGGTCGGATGGTACTCTAATCGGGCTTCGAAACAGAAGTGACACATATGGAGCGCTTTAATAAATTGCAGCGTTTCAATAAACAGCTTTTTGTTTAACTGCAGCTAAAACTCTGTTACGATGCAGTCCAGGCGGGTGCCGGAATGGGACTTGGGCACGCGCGAACCTACTTGAAAGGCTACCTTATGGCTATCGAGAAGACCTTCATCATGATTAAGCCCGACGCCGTGCGCGACCGTAAGATCGGCGAGATCGTTGCTCGCATTGAGCGCAGCGGCCTTGTCATCGAGCGCATGGAGATGACCACGCTCGAGCGCGCTACCGTCGAGGAGCACTACGCCCATCTGGCCGACAAGCCCTTCTTTGGCGGTCTCTGTGACTTTATGACGAGCGGTCCGGTCGTCAAGATGGTCGTTTCCGGTCTCTCCGCTGTCTCCAAGATGCGCACCCTCATGGGCGCCACCAACCCGCTTGACGCTGCCCCCGGCACCATTCGCGGCGACTTCGCTGTCGATGTTAACGCCAACGTGATCCACGGCTCCGACTGCCTGGAGAACGCCGAGATCGAGATCAAGCGCTTCTTTGGCTAAACCAGCTTTGACTCCTTAAAGCTGTTAGCGTGTGGCTTTGGCGCCGCGGAATTCC
>USCJ01000220.1 GCA_900553215.1 uncultured Collinsella sp. | reverse complement strand
GTCCCCGTCTCCCCCGCCGCAACCACGTGCTGCGTCCAAGCCGGCATGGCTGCTTGTTCGGTCTGCGAGGCAGGCTCGTTCTGCGCAATCTGCTCATGCTGCATCAGCGACAACTCGCCGCACCCGGCAAGGCCCTCAACTTCGTCGAGTTCATCCGCCAGATTCACGCCGTGCACGTATCCCATATCTACTGCCGGGGAGTCGCCAGCATGCTGCGCCGGCCCTCCAGCGTCATCGTATACAAGGGGGTTCCGGGGGGGCCGACCATGCTCGGCTTCCGCTTTTCCATAATCATCAACACGCGGGCCTCTTGTAGCGCGAGGCGCCCCGGGTTCCCTATCAACAAAAGCATCGGGCTCAATCGTCATGCGCCGATCGGAATCAACCGCTCCCTCGCCCGCGCGCCCGTTGCCGCATATACTGTGTGCAGCGATGACCTCGGTCGCCCCCGCGCGAAACAGCCCCTCGATATCCGACGGATCGAGCGCTTCTATCAACACGACCACGCGACTCACGCGGCCTTCGGCCGTCAGGCGCGCAACAGTCTTGCGCACATCTTCGGTATCAAACAGAGACGCCGCGATGATGGCAGCCCCGCGGCGCGACGGAAACGCCCGCGCCATGGAAACCAGCCCGTCCAGGTCACCCACGCGAAGCACCTGTGCACCCGCATCACGGCCCTCGACTTCCCGCTGCAACAGCCCGTAATCGCCGCACGCGCAGCACGCAAGCCAGATCGCCTTCATCACTCGTCGCCTCCGCTCTTTTTGCCGCGCGCCGTGGCGGGAATCGTCAAGCTGACCGTTCCCTTGCCCGAGGCTCCCAGCAGTTCCTTGACGTCTTCGGGGTCAGCCGCCAGCGTCACCCATTCGATCTTGCCCTCGCGCGTGGCACCGGAATCCTCACTGGTATCGATCACGTACGCGCCGCACAGCCGATCGGTTACGCCGTCTTTTTGCACATACACATCCACGTAGCTGCCCACGCCCGTAGCACCGCCGACCGAGTGCTCGGCATCGACCGCCACCGAAACGGCGACCTTGCCCTTAGGCACCTCGAGCTTGCGGCTCTCGGCCTTGGTGTAGACATTGCAGATCACGGCGTTTTTGGGAATACGCGAAGTCGTCACGTCGCCGCGCACCTGGCGCAGCTCGGTCGCCGCGTCACGCGGCAGCAGGCTCGTCAGCCATTCCTGGGTTATGACATTGGTCTCATCGAGGGTCTCGCCCACATCGATATCGCGCGCCGCGACGCATACCTCGACGCGATCGCCACCGTACTTGGCCAAGGTCTCAGCCTGGACCTGTTCGGCTTGTGAGCGGATCGATGAGCCGTAAACCATGCAGAGCAGAGCAGCGAGCACGCCCGCGACCAGACTGATGGCGATGCGCTTGCTCTTGTTCACGGCCGCTCCTCTCATGGCAGTGCCGGGCGAATGCCCGTACCACCATTGTCTGGGCGGTCAGAGTGCAAAGCGGCGCAATCGCAATCTTGGTTTTCGATGTCAAACCAATCGCTGACCAAAAGCTGACCAGCCCGTCAAGCTCGTGGCAAGGTTTTGGTCAGCACGTCAGCAAACTGCATGTTTCGAGGCTTTTCCGCAGCAAAAAGCCGTCTCCCGAACAGTTGGGAAACGGCTGTCATAGGAAAAATCAATTACAGATGGACATCGGGATCGAGCATTTGAGCACTCACGCGCATGGATAACGCCAGGTTTTGGAACGTTTCCAGACGCAGGCTATCGATCTGCCCGGCGTCCTCGGCCTCGCGAACGGCGCAACCCGGCTCATGGGTATGCGTGCAATCGCCAAACCGGCACGCGCGCGATGCCTCGACAATCTCGGGAAACGCGCGTGCCAAGCCCCGCTCATGCCCCACGAGCGGCAAACTGCGCAGGCCCGGCGCGTCGGCAATAACGCCGGCTTCGCCCGGCAGCGCCACCATCACGCGCGCGACCGTGGTGTGGCGACCCTGGTCATCGCGCTCACGCACGCCGCCGGTAGCCAACGTATCGTGGCCCAACAGCGCGTTGAGCAGCGTCGACTTGCCAGCACCCGATTCGCCCAAGATCATGGCGCAGCTCCCGGCGGGCACGCAGGCGCGTACCTCATCCAAACCACGGCCCTCGGCAGAAGATGTCACGATTACGCGCACGTCCGGACCCACCAGGCGGCGCACACGGTCCAGATCGCGCTCGAGCTCCTCAGCATCGCAACGGTCAGCTTTGGTGAGTACCACCACCGGTTCGGCATCGCAGTCGAGCGCCAACACCAGCGAGCGCGCCACGCGGTCGAGCAGCACCTCGCCGGCACCGAGCGCCTGCACGATTAGCACGCTATCCACGTTGGAGCAGAGCACCTGGCGCTCTCCGCGGGCACGGCCGCGCCAACGCTCAAAGCTCGTACGGCGCGGCAGCACGCACTCAATCACGCCCATATCGTGCCCGGGAGCGCGGCGCACCGCCACACGATCGCCCACGGCAGGCAGCAGGACCTCGTCCTCGCCGCGTGACTTGGCAAACCCCACAGCATGCTCGGCACGAAACGTGTCATCGGCAGTCGCCACCAGTGGAAACCCGCGATCCAAGCGCACCACGGCGCCAAGCTGCATCTGCTCGGGCTCCTCGGCCTGGGCACAAAAATCATCGAAGGCAGCCTGCTGAGCCCCATCGACCGGCAGGTCATCGAACGCCGGAACGTCCTGCAGCGCGTCGAGTCCCGGCACGCTTGCCAGCAGCTCCTCAGCAGGTGCGGGAGCCTCGGTCGCGAGCTTCCGACGACGATCGCGCTTAGCCCGCGCCCCCGTCGTCTTTTTCTTCGCCTTAGCCTTAGCCTTAGCCACAAACGCCTCCCAGCACCAAAAATCACAACTGAGCAGGTATTTTCCCACAAAAAAGAGTCGGTCGAGCAAATGCTCGACCGACTCACACACTTTCCCTCAGCCTTTATCATCCACACGGGAGAAAAGTCAGCAACGTCACCGCAGGGCCCGCCCGCCGAGAGGGGTTTCCAAAGGGCACATCCTTTATTCAAAACGAGCGGCCGAGCAATTGCTCGGCCGCTCACCTTCTTTCCCTCAGCCCTTTTTCATCCGCGCGGGAGAAAAGCCAGTAAGGATACCGTAGGGCCCACCCTGGGAGTGTTTTCTTCTGAGCGATCCCGCAGCGCGAAGCGCGAGGACCAGCGAAGAAGAAAACACGCAGGGGCGGG
>USCJ01000219.1 GCA_900553215.1 uncultured Collinsella sp. | reverse complement strand
TCCGAGCCACGGCGGCTCGCCACGCCCGCGCGCGCCAAAAAGCGCTGTAGGCGCATGGTGTGCGGATAGACGGGCTGGGCGTCGGTGGCGGGCACTGCGCTGCCCATGGCACGCGTCTCCCCTACTTCGTTAGTCCTCGTCATGTAAATCCTCCGAGGTCTCGTCGACGACCAGGGATTCCAAGTCCTCGACTGCCTCAACATCTTCAACATCGGTATCGAGCAGTTCGCGCTCTTCGTCCAGGTCCTCGGCCTGCTCCTCGAGCGTGGACTGAATGCTGCGGCCGCTCAGGCGCTCGCGGATAAACTGGCGCGATTGCTCGTCGGGGGCAAACTGCTCCAGATCGGGCAGGTCGCGGGTGGAGCGCAGACCAAACTTTTCCAAGAAGGCGTTGGTCGTGCCGTAGATGATCGCCTGACCGCGCTGGGGGTCGCGGCCGAGCTCGCGCACAAGACCCTTGTCCACGAGCGACGCGATGACGCCGTCGGAATTGACGCCGCGGATGCCCTTGACCACCTCGCGCGTCACGGGCTGGTGGTAGGCGATGACGGCCAGGGTTTCGAGCGCCGCCTGCGACAGCTTTTGCGTGTCCCAGCTCAACACATAGGCCTCGACCACATCGTGGTAGGCGGGATGAGTAAACAGGCGCCAGCCGCCGGCGCCCTCGCGCAGCTGAAAGCCGCGGTTGGCTTCCTCGTACTCAACCTTGAGCTCGGCGAGCAGCGATGCGCATTCGCCCGGGGCAATATCCAGCGCACCTGCCAGCGCGGGTGCGCTCACCGGGTCGCTCGACGCCAGCAGCAGCGCCTCGAGGGCGCCTTTGAGGCTGTTTGCCTCCAGCGTGGAAAGGGTTGACATGGTTGCTGCTCCTATTCGGTGAGCTCGGGGCCCTCGCCGGGCACGTATGCCTCGGCGCCCTCGACTCGGTTGATGCAGATGGTTCCGAAGATCTCGTCCTGGCTCAGCGTGAGCGAGCCGCGCTTGGCGAGCTCGAGCATGGCCAGGAAGGTGACGACGAGCTGCTCAGTGGTGGCGTCGCCGTTCAGCAGCTCGCGGAAGGTGCAGGTTTGGTGCGCCATGGTAAAGCGGTCGACCGAGGCTACGGTCAGATCGAGCGGCACGCGATGCGGCGCCACGTGCTCGGCCTCCAGCAGGAAGGTCTGGCGCTTGCCGTCCAGGTCGGCACAGATGACGGCGAGGCCGCGCAGGGTGATGCCGGCCAGGTAGTCGGGCATAAGGCCCAAAAACTCGGGGTCGGGGCCGGCCACACGCGGGTGCATGCGGCTTTCGGCCTGCATGCGGGCACCGAGGGCCGCAGCCGCACCCTTAAACTGCTTGTAGGCAATCAGACGCTGAATCAGGACCTCGCGCAGGGCGTCGCCGTCGAGTGCGCTGAGTTCCTCGAGGTCTTCGTCGAACTCGCCATCGTCGTCATCAATTTTACGCGGGGCCTCCTGCGGGACCAGAGAGGCGGCCTTGATGTCCAGAAGGGTTGCCGCGACCAGCAGAAAGTCGCTCGCCACGTCCAGGTCCAGCGCCTCGATACGCTCGGCCTCGGCAAGGTACTGCTCGGCCACCTCGCTGATGGAGATAGCGCCGATATCTACTTTTTGGCGGGTTACCAGCTGCAGCAGCAGGTCGAACGGTCCGCTGTAGACCTGCGTCGACACGCGATACGACATCTTCGACCTCCTTTGACGGCGCCTTCGCGGCGCGGTTTGGGTGCATGTTACGACCGTTTTGCACGGTCGACCTGTAAGTTTACCTTAGATTGCGAAGTTGAGCAGCTGCTCAGCAAGCGGATACACGGTAACGTCGAAAAAGCGGCCGATAACGTCGATGCCGGTCCACATGGGCAGCAGGTACAGAACCAGGATGAGGATGGGCATGGCGTATTGCTGCAGGTGGTAGTAGTTGTTGAGCGCCTTGCCTTTGAGGAACGGCACGATGATCGACGAGCCATCGAGCGGCGGGATTGGGATGAGGTTGAAGAATGCGAGTGACAGATTAACCACGATAAACGTGGCGCCGAAGTTCATGATCTGTGACGCCAGGGCAAAGGAGATGCCGGTGTAGAGGTTGCCGTACGCCACGTGCATGAGTGCCGCGGCAAGGCACGCGAGTGCGATGTTCGACGCGGGGCCGGCCGCGCTCACCAGGACCTCGTCGCGCTTGGGGTGCTTGAGGTTGTTGAGGTAGACGGGCACGGGTTTGGCGAAGGCGAACACCGGGCCGCCGGCCGCGAGCATGAGCAGCGGCAGGATGATGGTGCCAAACGGGTCGATATGGTTAAGCGGGTTGAGTGACACGCGGCCGCGTGAACGGGCCGTCTTGTCGCCGAGCGCCCAGGCCGCGGCGGCGTGTGCGCTCTCGTGGATCACGATGCCCACGATGACGGCGACGGCGCTGGCGAGCAGGTTCATGAGGTAGCTGCTGGACATGGCGCTCCCCTAGCGGACGCGACGCGAGGCGCGCGTGAGCAGGTAGTCGATCACAAACAGGATCACGGCGACGATGGCGTAATCCAGGCGGAACACGCCGCCAAATGGCGACGTGATGACGCCGTAGCCTGCGATGGCGCTCGGCAGGGCGCGCGAAAGCTCGACGACAAAGCCCACGATCTGCAGCTTGGCGGTGAGGCCGCTAAAACACAGCAGCACGGTCATCGCGCTCATAAAAATGCCGCAGATGCGACAGGCGATGGCGATGATGCTCATCGCCACGGCAGCGGCCTTACGAGAGTTCACGCGCGGTCTCCTCTTCGATCTGGGTGGAAAGCTCCAGCCATTCGTCCTCGAGCTTGGGCAGCTCTTGCTTAAGGCCGTTATATTCCCCCAGCGCGGCGTTGAACTTGTCTTGATCGGCATAAAGCTCTTCGCTTGCCATCAATTCCATAAGCTCGTCATAGCGGGCACGCTTTTTGTCGAGCTCCGTCTCGATCTTCTTGAGCTGGTTGCGCACGCCCTTGAGCTTTTTGTTGAGCGCAGCGCGGGCTTGGGCCTCGGCGCGTTTTTGCTCCTTGGTCTTTTTGCCCTCGGCAGGCTTAGGCGTTGCGACGGGGGTGTTGTCCTGGGCGGAGCTGGCTTTAGTGGACTTGGCCGTGGCCGGCACACTCTCCGTGGACGCCTCGGCGGCGGCGCGGGCTGCCAGGTCCTCGCGCTTGTAGAGGTAGTAGTCGTAGTCGCCGTCATAGACCGTAACCTTGCCATCGCGGATGTCGATC
>USCJ01000218.1 GCA_900553215.1 uncultured Collinsella sp. | reverse complement strand
TGGCCGATACATATCGTGTCGCCGACCACGATATGTATCGGGAGAAGCGCACGGTCCACGCACAGGGTACGGACTGCTAATCTTGCCCCCACGAGTCCATGCATCGTAGGATGTTGAATCGGTGCCCGCGATACTTTATCGCCTCGGACGGGGATAATAGACGTCTGAAATTTCTTTCTGAGAGGGGATCTCAATGATTAGTTTTGACTACAAGCCGCAGGGTGTATGCTCTCGCAATATTCACCTCAATCTCTCTGACGATGGCAGCAAGGTGCTGGGCGTTGAGTTTACCGGCGGCTGTGACGGCAATCTCAAGGCAATCTCCAGGTTGGTCGAGGGTGCTCCTGCCGATCGCGTAATCGAGGTTCTCGCCGGTAATACCTGCGGCATGAAAAAGACCTCTTGCGCCGATCAGCTCACGCGCGCTATCGAGGCCGCTCGCGCCGAGATCGCCTAATGGGTATCGCCGATCGCTTTAAGAATGGAATAACGCGTCGAGGTTTTGTACTGGGTGGCGCCGCTACCGGTGCTGCTGCCGTACTGGCCGGTTGCTCGAAAAAAACGGGCACGAGTGATGATGCCGCTGGCGAGCCGCAGGTTATCAAGGACGATTCGAAGATTGTCTCGATCACTGATGAGTACGAAGCTGTTGATATCGATCTTGAGCCTGCGGCCTCGTGGACGCTGCCGCTGGGCACGCTACTGTACTACTGCGATGGTGACTACGCTGCCGCGATGATGGCGCCTGCTTCTGCCCTGCATGCCAATACGCTTGGTGTGCTCAACCTGGGCGATGGCTCGCTTACCACATTAATTGAGGATCCTATCGAGGGCACGGGATATGCTTTTTACGATGTCCGTGCCGGCGATGGCGTGTTTGCGTGGGTTGAGATGAACTTTGCCAATTCATCGTGGAAGCTCTACGCTCAAAATCTGTCGGGCGCTTCGCTCTCTGGTGACGTGGTTGAGCTCGATCGGGGTGGCAAGGACTATGATCCGCCACTGTTTACGGCGTTCGGGTCATCAGTCATCTGGTATAAAATGCCTTCGGCAGGCGGCAATAAAACGAGTAGTGATTCGTTTTGCTATCGTCGCTCGCTTGATGAATCTAAGGCCGAGACAATTTGGAAATCGACGGGCCGCTTTGCATCGGCCCCGCGTGCGAGCGACGGCATTTTGACCATCTCGCCGCGTGTTCGCAACGACGAGGGTGTCTACTACGGCATAACGGCAATCGATCTGACCGACGGCAACAACACCAAACGTGCCCAGCTAGTCCTTCCCTCGTCAGTCTCGCCTTTCGAGGCCGTATATATGGGCGATACCTTCGTGTTTTCTATCGAGGCGACCTATAGTGGCGTGGGCAACCTGGGCAACATGGGCACGTATATCGGTAATGAGGGAGGGCCATACCTCTTTCTGTCCCGCGAGCCGCTCGCATGTGCTGCCGGCAAGAAGAATAAATATCTCGTTAAGGTACAGGCATCGCATTTTCTCATCGACACCTCTGCCAAGACCTATGGCTCGCTACTGTCGCCCGACCGCGCTTTGGAATATGGCGATTATCCAGCTACGGCGGGAAAATCGGACTCATTTCTTACGTACGCCACGGTGCGCAACAGCCAGGGTATACCCGAGACGGTCACCGCACGCCTATTCTCTCTTTAAGCTAAGAGGGGTTAAAAAGGCGCCAACAGGGGAATAAACGCGTTGTAATTGTGAGTACCGCCCGCCGAGCTGCCGCGTCATAGTGGCATCCGGCGGGCTCAGGTGCGTTAAAATGGGCTTGTTCTTAGCTGATTGAGACAGGGGGGCCGTGTTATGGCTTCAGATGCAAAAAAGATTCTGCTGGTCGAGGATGAGAAGGCAATCCGTGACGCCGTCGCTGCCTATCTCGAGCGCGAAGGCTACTGGGTTGTGGGCGTCGGCGACGGCCAGTCCGCGATCGAGGAGTTCGAGAAGCATCAGTTCGACCTGGTCGTGCTCGACCTTATGCTCCCCAAGATTCCCGGCGAGCGCGTTTGCCGCACCATTCGCGATACCTCGGATGTCCCCATCATCATGCTGACGGCTAAGGGCGAGATCGAGGACCGTATTATCGGTCTTGAGCTCGGCGCCGACGACTATCTGATTAAGCCGTTCTCGCCGCGCGAGCTCGTCGCCCGCGTTCGCGCTCTGTTCCGCCGTGCCCATCAGGCCGACGAGCCCGCCGTCGAGGTACTCGACTTCGGCGATCTGGTCATCGATATCTCGGGCCACAAGATCTTGGTCGAGGGCAAGGAAGTCGATCTGACGGCTTCCGAGTTCAAGCTGCTCACCACGCTCGCCCGCCATCCCGGCCGTGTGTATAACCGCATGGAGCTGGTCGAGAAAGTGCTCGGGTATGACTTTGAGGGCTATGAGCGCACTATCGATAGCCACGTGAAGAATCTTCGCGCCAAGCTGGGCGATGATCCCAAGAAGCCCAAGTGGCTCTACACCGTCCATGGTGTCGGCTATCGCTTCGAGGCTCCGGCCAAGACCGATAAGTCGGACGAGAAATAGGGAAATCACATATGACACCTGCGCGCTTTGAAATCGGACAAAAGCACAAGCAGGAGAGCGAGGCGGGTTCCAAGGCTAGTTGGAACACGCCTCGCTCCGATTCACGGCCAACGATGAGCTATCCCTCGCGCATGGCACTTGCTTTTGCTCTGACATCGCTCATGACGGTATTGGTGCTGGTGGGCGTTGTCTCTGTTGTGTGGGGCACGGTCTTTTCGGATTACACACGCTCCAATATCGTCGAAATCGCAAATTCCGCTGCCGAGAAGTTGGCGACCTCATATGAGGAAAACGGCTCTTGGGCCGCGGGAGAACTGCGCACGGTCGCAACGTCGAGTTTGGTTTCCGACGATCTGGGCATGCAGGTCGTCAATAAAAAGGGCGTGATCGTTTATGACGATTCCTGGCCCTCGGCAAGCGCCACCGCCGATGTACGCGAAAACCAAGCTACGACCGACGACACGAGCGGCAAGAGGGCATCGCATAGCCCGGTCTCGTCTGCTCCAACCGACTCCGATAGCGTTGCTAACGTCGAGATTGTAACGTCTTCCGGCGAGCATGTCGGACAGGTAAAGCTGTGGGCCATCGGCTCCGACGCTCTGCTCACCAAGGCGGACTCTGCGTTTAGGGGTGTTCCCTGAACTGTGCGAATGCGCTTGCAGCATCCACGGTATCACCATTCTGAA
>USCJ01000217.1 GCA_900553215.1 uncultured Collinsella sp. | reverse complement strand
GCACTGAAGGCTTCTGCTGCGCGCCCGAGGAATGGCGACGGCGCGGACGCGGCGCGCGCTCCTCCTCGCCACGTGACTTGCCGCCCTTGTCGGCAGGCGCATCGGGGGCCGAGGAGCCCTTGGAAGCGGCACCGGCCTCGCGAGCAGCTGCGGCGCGGAAGGCATCCTCGCGCTCCTCGCTCGACAGATGACGGCGGCGACGACGCGTGGGGTTCATACCACCGCCGCGATTCTGCTGCTGGGGCTGCTGAACCTCGCGCTCGCGGGAGGCGTTCTTGCCTGCAGCTGCAGCCTCGCCGACATCGCCCGAGCCCGCGCGCTTGCGACGACGACGGCCACCGGCGGCCTCCTCGGCCTCAGGCGTTGCGGCATTGCCACGGCCCTTTCCGCGGCCACGGCCCTCGCCCTGCCCCTGACCGGCGCGAGCATCGGAATCGGCATCGCGACGACGGCGCTTGGGCATCGACGTGCCAGCAAGACGGTCGGCGCTCGACAGGCCATCGCCCACGTCGACGCCGTTCTCGCGGTCGAGCTCCATGAGCGCCAGGCGCATCTCGGGCGACTCGATGCGCTCGAGCACGTCGCGCGTCACGCAGTCGGGGCGGCAGTTGCAGCCCTGCTCGGCGGCCTTCTTTTTGCAGCCCTCCGAGCAGGTCATATCGGCCAGGTTGACCTTAAAGACTTTGCCGTTCTCCAGGCGCAGCACCAGCTGCTCACGCGGCGTGTCATATTCCTGAATACGCGCCTTGCCGAGCGGCGTATCGATGAGTGTCTTCTTTTTGGGCGCGCGGCTCTTAAAGTCCTTGTACGCCTCGAACTCATAGCGTAGGCAGCACATCAGGCGGCCGCACACGCCGCTGATCTTGGACGAGTTGAGCGGTAGGTCCTGCTCTTTTGCCATGCGGATCGAGACGGGCTCAAACTGTCCGCCAAAGCGCGTGCAACAGAGCTCCTGGCCGCACTGGGCATAGCCGCCCACCAGGCGGGTCTCGTCGCGCACGCCGATCTGGCGCATGTCGACACGAATATGCAGCGTCGAGGACAGGTCCTTGACGAGCTGACGAAAATCGACGCGCTCCTCGGCGGCAAAGTAGAACACGGCCTTCTCGCCGCCAAACAGGTACTCGACGCCGACTGGCTTCATCTCGAGGTCGAGCTCTTTGACCAGACGGCGGAAATCGACCATGGCCTCGTCGCCCTGGATGGCCAGGTCATCGGCAAGCTGCAGGTCGATGTCGCTCGCCACGCGCAGCACGGGCTTGAGCGGCTGACCGATCTCTTCTTGCGGCACCTCGAAGGGATCGGCCGTGACCAAGCCGATCTCGGTTCCGCGCTCGGTGGAGCAAATAGCGTAATCTGCCTCGAGGATATCCAGATCCTGCGGATCGAACCACAGGTCGCGCGAGGCGTAGGTAAACTTAACGGGTACGACTAACGGCATTTCAGTGCCTTCCTGATATCGAACAGCATGACCTCGATGGCCAGCTGGGGAGTAACGTTTCTGGCGATGTTGCGCTCAGCGGTTGCGACCGCCTCGAGCGCCCGCGTGGCACCCGCAACATTCGTCGCGGCGGCAAGCCGACCGATCGTGTCGCGCACATCCTCGTTCACCACGTCGGCCGCCTCGTCCTGAAACGTCAGCAGCACGTCGCGCATGAGCGTCCGCGCGCTCGCCAGCGCTTCCATGATACCCGAACGCTCGCGCGCGTTGAGTTCGCGCTTGTTGCGGTCCTCAAGCTGCTTCAATGCTCCACGCGACAGATAGTCGGCGTTTTGCTCGAGCACCTTTTCCTGTGTGGACTTGACCTCGGCCAGCGGTGCCTTGACGGCGACGATGAGCGACTTGGCGCGACTGAGCACGTCGGCCTCATCGGCGGCGATGAGCGAATCGATGGCGCGGACCATCTGGCGGCGAGCGTCCTGACGCTCGGCGCTCTTAAGGAACTCGATGCCGCGCGTAGGGCTCCCCGCCACGGCGACCGCCATGCGACAACGCGCGAGGTCCTGGCCGGTGGCGCGGCTCACGGCCTGCGCGGCCACGGTGGGAGACACCAGCCGAAACGGCACGCACTGGCAGCGGCTCACGATGGTGGGCAGCATCACGTCTGCCGAGGTGCCCAGCAGGATGAACATGACACCCTCGGGCGGCTCCTCGAGCGTTTTGAGCAGCGCGTTGGCGGTGTTGGCGCGCAGCTGCTCGGCACGGTCAATGATGTAAACCTTGGCCTTGGCACGGATGGGCGCCAGCGGCACGTCATCGAGCAGCTCGCGGGTCTGGGCAATGAGGTAACCCGTGGCGCTCTCGGGCGTGTAATAGTGCACGTCGGGATGCGTATGCCGAGCAACGCGCACGCAGCTGTCGCATGCGCCGCAGCCGTCCTGCTCGCACAGGAAGGCTTGGGCGAGCGCCCACGCGGCGTCGAGCTTGCCCGCGCCGGCCGCGCCCAAAAACAGGTAGGCGTGCGATGCGCGACCGCTAGCGACGGCATTGGTCAAAAAGTCGCGCACGCGCTCTTGGGTGTCGAGCTTGGCCAGCAGGCTTGCCTGAGCAGGGGCCATGCTACTCGGCCTCCTTGGCAAGCGCGGCGGCAACGGCTTCCTGCGGAATGTCGAGACCATACGCGCGAACCTGCTCGACCGTCTTCTCGAAGACTTCCTCGACGGTCGCAGTGGCGTCGATGAGCTTTACGCGGTCTGGCTCCTCGGCGGCAATGGCACAAAATCCCTGATAGACACGCTCCTGGAAGGCCATGCCCTTGGCCTCCATGCGATCGGTCGCACCGCGGGCCGCCATGCGCAGCGCCGCCTGCTCGGGCGTGATGTGGTAGACGAGTGTGAGTGCCGGGTGCGTTCCCGCGACGGCCAGGTTGTTGGCGTCGCGCACCATCTGGCGGTCGAGGCCATCGGCAAATGCCTGGTAGCAGGTCGTGGAATCGTAGAAGCGATCGCACAGGACCACCTTGCCGGCAGCGAGGGCGGGCGCGATGACCTCGTGCACCAGCTGGGCACGCGCAGCCTCGTAGAGCAACAGCTCGCAGGTATCGCCCATCGTCGTGTTGGCAGGGTCGAGCAGCAGGGCGCGAATCTTTTCGCTGATGGCAGTGCCGCCCGGCTCGCGCAGGCTCACAACCTGATAGCCAGCGAGTTCGAGCGCGCGGGCAAGCAGGCGCGCCTGCGTGGACTTGCCGGCACCGTCGACGCCCTCGAGCGTGTGCCGGTGAGGCCGGTGTGCCGTTCTACGCGATTTCCGGTTCCGATTTCGTCG
>USCJ01000216.1 GCA_900553215.1 uncultured Collinsella sp. | reverse complement strand
AAACAGCACTCGGAAAGGCCCGCCATGACTGCACGCCTCATCGTTATGGATATCGACTCCACGCTCATCAACCAGGAGGTCATCGACCTGTTGGGCGAAGAGGCCGGC
The DNA here is from genome assembly GCA_900553215.1 of uncultured Collinsella sp. GTDB lineage: Bacteria > Actinomycetota > Coriobacteriia > Coriobacteriales > Coriobacteriaceae > Collinsella. Next base: position 3,171 of record USCJ01000216.1, on the reverse strand, counting down.
GTGGGCGAGCAGGTGGCACAGATCACCGAACGCGCCATGCGCGGCGAGCTTGACTTTAAGCAGGCGCTCGAGGAGCGCGTGGGGCTGCTCGCCGGCCTGGACGAGAGCGTGTTCGAGCGCACCTTTGAGCGCGTGACATTTACCCCCGGCGCGTTGGAGCTTGTGCGCTCAGCGCACAGCAAGGGCTGGAAGGTCGGCGTGGTAAGCGGCGGCTTTCACGAGGTCGCCGACAAGATCGTGGCCGCCGCGGGCATCGATTTTTGCCTGGCCAACCGCCTGGAAGTCGTGGACGGCAAGCTCACCGGCAAGCTGGCGGCCGACATCGTGACCAAGGAGTCCAAGCTCATCCAGCTGCTAGATTGGGCAGTTGAGTGCGGCGTCGATATGGCCCACACGGTCGCGATCGGCGACGGCGCCAACGACATCCCCATGATTCAGGCCGCGGGCACGGGCATCGCGTTTTGCGCCAAGCCCAAGACGCGCGAGGCGGCCCCGTTTGCCATCGACGAACGCAACCTGATGCTCGCCATGGACATCATCCTGCGCGACTAGTCAATCCATCTAACAAGTGAATCAGTCTGTCCTATAGTTTCCGAACAATTTTGTCTTAGTGTTCGGAAACATACCCTTTGAGTGCTAGACTTTGCGCCGTCGAAGGGAACATATATGGATAAGCGAGATCTTGAGCAATTGCTGAGCGATGTTGCCGGCGGAGCAGTCACCCCTGCCGACGCCCTCACGCGCATCCAGACGGCTCCGACCGCCGATTTGGGCTTTGCGCAGCTCGATCTTTCGCGCGGGGTGCGCCAGGGAGCCGGCGAGGTTGTCTACGGGGCCGGTAAAACCGCCGATCAGATTGCCGCCATTATCAAAGCGCTGCGCGATGCCGGCCAGGAGCGCATCCTGGTCACGCGCCTGGATGCCGAAAAAGCCGCGCGCACCGCCGAGCTTCTTGGCAACGGCATCGACCTGGGATATGTCCCGGACGCACAGCTCGCCCTCGTGGGCGGCAAGCCCTCCCCTACCGGCAACGGACGCATCGTCGTCGCCTGCGCCGGTACGAGCGACCTGCCCGTCGCCGAGGAAGCCGCATTGACGGCCGAGTTCTATGGCAACGAGGTCGACCGCCTCTACGACATGGGTGTCGCCGGCCTGCACCGTCTGCTCGCGCATGCCGAGGAACTTGCCCAGGCACAGGTGGTCATCGCCATTGCCGGCATGGAGGGCGCACTGGCGAGCGTTGTCGGCGGCCTGGTAAGCTGTCCGGTCATAGCCGTTCCCACCAGCGTGGGTTACGGCGCGAGCTTTGGTGGCGTAGCCGCGCTGCTCGCCATGCTCAACTCCTGCGCCAGCGGCGTTTCGGTCGTCAACATCGACAACGGCTTTGGTGCCGCCTACCAGGCAAGTCTTATCAATCATCTGAGCGCCGGCACGCCCTGCGCCCGTTAAGGAGCATTCCATGTCCAATCATCAGCACACGCTTATCATCGACGGCACCTCGGGCATCAGCGGCGATATGACCGTCGCGGCCCTGCTCGACCTAGGCGCCAGCGAGGAGCACCTGCGCGAGCAGCTCGCCACGCTGCCGGTCGACGGCTTTACGATCGCCGTCACACGCGTAAGCAAGCATGGCATCGACGCCTGCGATTTCGACGTCCAGCTTGCAGAGGAACTCGAGAACCACGATCACGATATGGCCTGGCTCTACGGCAACGAAGCAGCTGCCGAGCACACGCACGAGCATGAGCACCACCATCATGATCATGGCGAGCACGAACACGAGCACTGCCACGAGCATGACCATGAGGGCCACGGCCATGGCCACGAGGGTCACCATCACGCCCACCACCATCACCACCGTTCTTTGGCTGACGTCACCGCCATCATCGATGGCTCGCAGTTAAGCGATGGCGCCAAGCGTCGCGCCCTCGCCATTTTTTCCGTACTCGCCGCTGCCGAGGCCAAGGCTCACGGCAAAACGCCCGAGACCGTCATGTTCCACGAGGTGGGCGCCGTCGATTCCATCGTCGACGTCTGCTCTGTCGCCATCTGCCTCGATGACCTGGGTATTGAGGACATCGTGGTCGAGTCGCTCTCCGAGGGTCACGGTACCATCCGTTGTGCCCACGGTCTCATGCCCATTCCCGTCCCCGCTGTCGTCAACCTGTGCCAGGCGGGCAATATCGCCCTCACGCCCGCACCAGTCGCCGGCGAGCTTGTGACGCCCACGGGCGCCGCCATCGTCGCCGCACTGCGCACGTCCGAGCACCTGCCGGCCCGCTACCGCATCGAGGCCGTCGGCTACGGCGCCGGCAAGCGCCCCTACGAGGGTTGCTCCGGCACGCTCCGCTGCCTGCTCGTTGACGCGGACGCATAGCCATGGATGCCCGCAAGGCAAAAAGCCGCGCTGCCATCGTTGCGGCGTTCTCCGAGCTGCTGCGCGAAGAGGACTACGGCAAGATCACCGTCGGCGACATTATCGCTCGCGCCCATGTGGGTCGGGCCACGTTCTACGGCCTCTTCAAAAGCAAAGATGACCTACTGTCCGAACTCGTGAGCGACATCTGCACCCACGCCCTCGACGACGATGGCACACCGCTCGACGACCCACTCGTGCAGGTCGAGCATATCCTCAACAACCTCTGGGAGCGCCGCCAGGGTGTACGAGCCCTCGTAGCCGGCGCCGGCTCACGCGTCTTCGCCGACTGCTTACGCAAGACCATCATGTCACGGGCAGCCGAAACCGTCCCCGTCGACCCCGCAGGCCCCGCCGGCACCATGGACCGCAGCTTCCTCCTCCATCACATAGCCTCAAGCTTCGTAGCCACCGTCCAATGGTGGGCCTGGCACAACTTCCAAGCCCCAAAAGAGGACGTAGCCAAAGACTACCTATCAGCCATACAGCCCCTCTTCAGCTAAGTAAGCCCCCATCCCAAAGCGCCATCCCAGCAAAGCGCCCATCCCTTCCCCAAGTCACGTTTTCTTGTAAGGGCACCCAAAAACAAAGCGCCCCTCCCATCCATATTCAGATATATATGTTGGGTTGCTTGTTCCAACGCGACTAAAATCCCGCAGCTGGCCGCATGGGGTAACTTCCCAGCGCATTCCGCAGGACGCAAAAAGGCTCGCCGCACGAAGTGCGCAGCGAGCCTTTTTGCATGTCCGAGGACG
>USCJ01000215.1 GCA_900553215.1 uncultured Collinsella sp. | reverse complement strand
TCGACCTCATTTGGGGCGCGGTGCTCACACGCTACCTGACGCTCGCCAAGTTTGGCGGCTTTGGCAACGTGCGTTCCGCCGGCCGTGTGCAGACGCCGACGCTTGCCCTGGTGGTCGAGCGCGAGCGCGAGCGCATGGCGTTTGTGCCCGAGGATTATTGGCAGATTCACGGCATGGGTGCCGCGCAGGGCGCTGCCGAGGACGACCGCTTTAAGATCGCGCACAAGACGGCGCGTTTTACCGACAAAGATGCTGCCGAGACGGCGTACGGCCATGTTGACGGCGCTACGACGGCGACCGTCGCCGCGGTGACCAAGCGCTCGCGCAAGCAGCAGCCGCCCACGCCGTTTGCGACGACCTCGCTGCAGGCTGCCGCTGCGGCCGAGGGCATCTCGCCTGCGCGTACCATGCGCATCGCCGAGTCCCTCTACATGGCCGGTCTCATCAGCTACCCGCGTGTCGACAACACCGTGTACCCCGCGACGCTCGATTTGGGCGCTGTGGTGAGTGACCTTGCAAAGATCAACCCGGCGCTGGCGCCCGTGTGCAAAAAGGTGCTCGCCGGCCCCATGAAGCCCACGCGCGGCAAGGTCGAGACCACCGACCACCCGCCTATCTATCCTACGGGCGAGGGCGATCCGTCCACGCTCGACGGCGGTCAGCGCAAGCTTTACGACCTCATCGCCCGCCGCTTCCTGGCGACGCTTATGGGTCCTGCGACCATCGAGAACACCAAGCTCGAGCTCGACGTCAATGGCGAGCCGTTCGTGGCTTCGGGCGACGTGCTCGTGACCCCGGGTTTCCGCGAGGCATACCCGTATGGACTCAAACGCGACGAGCAGATGCCGCCGCTTGAGCAGGGCGATACGGTCGACGTGTTCGACATTAAGCTCGAGGCAAAGCAGACCGAGCCGCCCGCGCGCTACGGCCAGGGCAAGCTCGTGCAGGAGATGGAAAAGCGCGGTTTGGGCACCAAGTCCACGCGCGCGAGCATCATCGAGCGCCTGTATGCCGTGCGCTATCTCAAAAACGATCCCGTTGAGCCGAGCCAGCTGGGCATCGCCATCATCGACGCGCTGACGCAATTTGCCCCGCGCATCACGAGCCCCGATATGACCAGCGAGCTCGACGGCGACATGACCCGCGTCGAGCGCGGCGAGGATACCGAAGAGCATGTCGTGACGCACTCGCGCGCGCTGCTGGCTGGCGTGCTTGACGAGCTGCTCAAGCACACGCAGGAGCTGGGCGACGCCATCAGCGACGCCGTCACGGCCGATGCGCGCGTGGGTGCTTGCCCCAAGTGCGGCAAGGACCTGGTTATGAAGACGAGCGCCAAGACCCGTGGCAGCTTCATTGGCTGCATGGGCTGGCCCGACTGCGATGTGACCTATCCGGTGCCGAGCGGCGTCAAGGTGAGTCCGCTCGAGGGCGAGGCCGCCGTGTGCCCCGAGTGCGGCGCGCCGCGCATTAAGTGCCAGCCGTTCCGCCAGAAGGCCTTCGAGATTTGCGTGAACCCTACGTGCCCCACCAACTACGAGCCCGACCTTAAGGTGGGCGAGTGCAAGGTGTGCGCCGAGGCCGGACGCCATGGCGACCTGATCGCGCACAAGAGCGAGAAGAGCGGCAAGCGCTTTATCCGCTGCACCAACTACGATGACTGCGGTGTGAGCTATCCTCTGCCGGCGCGCGGTAAGCTCGAGGCGACGGGTGAGACCTGCCCCGAGTGCGGCGCCCCCATCGTGGTGGTCAACACGGCGCGCGGCCCGTGGCGCATCTGCGTGAACATGGACTGCCCGACCAAGGAGAAGAAGCCCGCCCGCGGCCGCAAGACCGCGACTAAGGCGAGCTCGGCAAAGAAGACGACGGCGGCCAAGAAGACCACGGCTAAGAAAGCCACTGCCGCCAAGAAGACGACCGCGAAGAAGTCGACTGCCAAGAAAGCAGCCTCCGACAAGTAACGGCGCGGTCGAAACATTGCCTAAAAAACGAGCGAGGACCCCACGATCCTCGCTCGTTTTTTTTGACCGGCAGTTAGGGACGTTCCTTTTCTGCCGGCAGTTTAGGAACGTCTCTAACTGCCGGCTCGGGAACGACAAAGCGCTAGTTCACCTCGACGGGCTTGGCGCCGGGATAGCGCTCCTCAAAGTCTAGGCGGTACTTATTGTCATTGGTGCCCGCCACGTTGTCGCGCGACAGCGGCGCCACGATCTCATTCTTGTGGTCCGCAGGCTTGGCGTATTTCAGGCTGATCTCCCAGGCATCACAGATTGCGTCAATGCGGTGATCCAGGTCGTCGTACAGGGCGATGATGTCCTTCCAGGGGCTGTAGTTCTTGGAGCTCGTCGGGACGTCCAGGTCCTCGACGATGTCGTAATACTGCTCGATGGTGTCCTCCGTGCGCTCGGCGACGTCGGCGAGATTTTGACGGGTGGTTCGATCCTCTTCCAGATAGTTGCCGTTGAAGTTCTGCGCGCAGCCACGGACCTGGCTGTCGAGATCTTCGAGCAGGTCGTAGTATTCGCTCAGTCGGCGGTAGAGGTTCTGCTCGGAGAGCGTTGCTTCGCCGCCATCCTCGTCGTCATCGTCATCATCGTCGTACAGGCTGTTGGGATCGCCGAGAGGCTTTAGGTCATCGTCGTCGACGTCATGGTGCAGCTTAGCTACCTCGGCAGTCGTCTGCGTGGCGGCGTTGTCGAACGGTCTGATTGCAAAGAAGATGACCAGGGCGATGATGATCGCCACCAGCACAACGATAACGGCGATAAGCGGCCCGGTGCCGCTCTTTTTGGGAGCGGGGGTCTGTGGCGAAGCGGGCGCGTATGCGGGAGCCGGCTGCTGTTGGGGCGAGCCGCTCGCGACGGGTATGCGCTGCGTGGTCTCGACGGCCTCGGTCCTTGCGGCGGGGTCGGGGCTATAGGCGAGGGGGTCGTCCGCCTTGGCTTGCGGCGTATCAAGGGAGCCGGTCTGCTCAAAAGCGGGCTGGCTATCGCTCGCGGCTGTTTGCTCAACGGGTGCACCGCACGAGGTGCAGAACTTGGCATCATCTGCAAGAAGCTTGCCGCACGAGGCGCAATACCGAGACATTGCCACTCCTTTCGCCACATTTCAATGCAATACGACGATTATACCCAGCATCCAAAATTCCCCATCATAAGTTGCGGTGAAATAGGGACTGTTTGGCGGTCTCAGAGCTTCAATCAGTCCCTATTTCACCGCAACTTTGGAAAGGCGCCTTTAGCCATTGGGGACGTGCCGAGCACTGGGGTATCATGGCTTGGTTGATAT
>USCJ01000214.1 GCA_900553215.1 uncultured Collinsella sp. | reverse complement strand
AGCCCCTGCACGGAGAAGTGACCATTTCCGGCGCAAAAAATGCGGCTGTGGGCATGCTCCATGCGATCGAAGCTGATGGCGCCGTCGGTGCCGGGGACCACGTCGGTCATAAAGTAATAGCGGTAGCCCTCGACGCCCAGCATGTCGATAACATCCTGCGGAGCGATGGCGTTGCCGCGGCTCTTGGACATCTTCTCGGCCTTACCGGTCTCGGCATTGCGCACGGTCAGGAAGCCGTGGGCAAAGACGTGCTCGGGCAGGGCCTCGCCGATGGCCATGAGCATCGCGGGCCAAATGACGCAGTGGAAGCGGATGATGTCCTTACCCACGATGTGGAACTGCGCGGGCCAGCGATAGGCCAGCTCGGCACGGGCCTCGTCGGTGTCGACACCGTAGCCGACGGCCGTCATATAGTTGAGCAACGCATCGAACCACACGTAGGTCACGTGACCCTCGTCAAACGGGACCTGAATGCCCCAGTCAAAGCTCGTACGGCTCACGGAAAGGTCGTTAAGGCCGCCCTCGACAAAGCTACGTACCTCGTTCATGCGGAACGCAGGCTCGACAAAGTCGGGGTGCTCGTCATAGAGCTTGAGAAGCTTGTCCTGGAAGGCGGAAAGCTTAAAGAAGTAGGACTCCTCCTGCACGCGCTCAAGCGGACGGTGGCAGTCGGGGCATAGATGCTGGCCGACGCTGCCGTACTCCTCGTCGCCCTTCTGGACCTGCGTATCAGTGAAGTAGGTCTCGTCAGGCACGCAATACCAACCGTCGTAGCTGCCCTTATACAGGTAACCGGACTCCTTCATGCGCTCCCACAGGTACTGCACGGCATGATGCTGGCGCGGCTCGGTGGTGCGGATGAAGTCGTCGTTGGAAATCTCGAGCTTGCTCCAAAGCTCCTTGAAGTGCGGGGCCTGGCTATCGGTCCACTCCTGCGGCGTCATGCCATGCTTGGCTGCGGCCTCGGCGACCTTCTCGCCGTGCTCGTCCATGCCGGTCAGGAACTTGACGTTATAGCCGGCGGAGCGGCGATAGCGAGCCTGAACGTCGGCGATGATGGTGGAATAAGCCGTGCCCAGGTGCGGATCGGCGTTGACGTAGTAGATGGGCGTCGTGATAAAGAACGAAGGCTTGCTTTGATCCATGGGGTTTGTCCTCCAGAAAAACGTTGCATACAGGGGATGATTCTAGCGCAAGGGCTGGATATCCTCCATCTATTGCATATCGAGCACCATGGCATAGACATCGCGCTTGCGGCGCGAATACTTCTGAGACAGGCGCTTGGCCACCGCAGAGGCGGGCTCCCCCTCCTCGAGCGCGGTGCGGATATCCTCGCGCAGGGCATCGTCGGGATCCGCTACCGCAGCGCCAACCGGCGCGATGCCGGCCTCCTCGTCCTCGCTCGGCGGCGCGATGACCAGCGCAATCTCGCCCTTTACCTCGCCGCGAGCACGCAGCTCCTCGGCAAGCTGGTCAGCGGGCCCGCGCAAGACCTCCTCGTGCAGCTTGGTGAGTTCGCGGCAGACGGCGACCTCACGCTGGGGAAAGACCTCCGCCACGGCCTCGAGCGTCGCCACGATACGATGTGGAGACTCGTAGAAGATGAGTGCGCCAGGCACCACGGCAAGGCGCTGCAAACGGCGCACACGGTCGCCGTGCTTTCGGCCCAAAAAGCCCTCGAAGAAAAAATGCTCGCAGGGAATGCCGGACGAAACAAGCGCCGTGACGCAAGCAGAGGGGCCGGGAATAACTTCGACGGGCACATCGGCCTCACGCGCCGCCTCGACCAGCGCCTGGCCGGGATCGGACACGCTCGGCATGCCGGCGTCCGAGGCAAAGGCGAGGGTCTCCCCCGCCAGCAGACGGTCGACCAGGCCGGCAGCGCGGCTAGCGATCACATTCTCGTCGCAACGGACAAGCGGCTTGGAAATGCCCAGGTGCATCAGCAGCTTTGACGTCACACGCGTGTCTTCGCAGCAAATGGCATCGGCGGCGGCAAAAGCCTCGCCAACGCGCGGGGACAGGTCGCCTAGGTTGCCGATGGGCGTGCCGACCACATAGAGTTTGCCCGTATGGGCGCTGTTTTGCGTCATATCAACCTATTCAATCATGCCGCGCTCGAGCGTACCGAGCGCCGCGCGGGCGTCCCATGCTGCAATGCGCTTCTCGGTCTTCCACGTTTGGAAGAACCAACCGGCAGCCGGCGCAAACGAAGCCAGCTGGTTGGCGATAAACACGCGCTCGTAGGCATTGCGGCCCTCGGGCGTAACCGACGAGTTGGCAAAGATCGCCGCGCCCGACCATTCGCCCACCAGCACGGGGAACCCAGTCGAAATCGCCTCTTTGAGCTCGCGCTTGTTGCGCGAAATCGCCGTCGTCAGCCCGCGGGGGCTCGTGATGTCGAGCGCATATTCGTCACGGTAATGGTACAGGTGAAGGTCCATGTAGACGTTCTTGTACTTGGCGCCGCGCATAAAATGCTTCCACTCGCTGGGATGCCCCGACGACGAGAAGACGACGATCTTATCCTCGGGCATATACGAACGAACGAGCTCGTAGGCATCGCGATAGAAATTGCGCAGGTAGTGGGCCGGAATGCCATCCGTCATGGTGAAGAGGCTCTTGCGAACGCTCATCTGCGGCGTGTCCAGCAGCTCAATGCCCAGCAGGCTCTCGGCCTCGCCATAGCGATCGGCCAAGCGCTCGAGCACGTCGAGTGCGACGTGACGGCCGTTGGTGGACGAATGCCACTCGGCGACAGCCTCCGGCGTGGTGGGCGAATCGTTGGAATCGCCCTGGCCACCGGGCACGGTTGCCAGATCGAGCAGCACGCGGATGTCGTACTTGGCAGCCCACTCAATTGCACGGTCGATGTAGTCGACAACCGAGATGTAGGACGCATCGGACCCCTGTGAGCCAAAGGCATACCAGGGCACCGGCAGACGCACGGCATTGAGGCCAATCTGCGCCATGCGGCGAAAATCATCCTCGCTCACAAACGTCTCGTAATGGCGGCGCATGCGCTCGTTGTAAGCGGCGGTACCCATGGCCTCCTGCAGCTCGGCTGCGTTGGATGCACCGGTCGCCGCGTACAGCGACGGGGTCACCCAAGGCTCGGGAATAAACCAGCCAGAGAGATTAACGCCGAGTATCCTCTCCATCACTGCCCCCTTCGGATCATGCAGGTCGAACCCGCATCGTATTGCGTAGGATAAGTATCGTTTTGAGTATACCCGCGTGTGCGGACAGGCGACCGAACGGTCTGTAAAGTGACGCGAAAGTGGGAGGAATGTCTGGGAACAGGCGGG
>USCJ01000213.1 GCA_900553215.1 uncultured Collinsella sp. | reverse complement strand
GAACCACCAACCGCAGACCCGAGCTTTTGGCGCCCGCCGGGGGGCCCGAGCCCTTTGCCGCCGCACTCGCCGCCGGGGCAGACGCCATCTACTGCGGCATGGGCAGTTTCAACGCACGCCGCAAGGCAACGAACTTTACCGACGAGGCCTTTGAGCAGGCCTGCCGCGCTGCACACCTGGCCGGCTCGCGCGTCTACGTCACGGTCAACATCGTCATCAAGGAATCCGAGATGGGCGATGCGCTGCAACTCATCCACCGCTGCTCCACGCTGGGCGCCGACGCCTTCATTATCCAGGACTGGGGCCTGTTCTTTGAGGTCAAGCGCACGATGCCCAGCATCGAAACGCATATCTCGACCCAGGCGAACATCCATGATGACCGCGGAACCCTTTGGTGCCGCGAGCAGGGCGCCGACCGCGTGACCCTCTCGCGCGAGCTTTCCATCGACGAGATCGCCGCCATTCACGATGCCGCGCCCGATGTGGACCTTGAGGTCTTTAGCCACGGCGCCATCTGCTTTTGCTACTCGGGCCTGTGCCTGCTTTCGAGCTTTGCCATGGCGGGGCGATCGGCCAACCGTGGCATGTGCGCTCAGCCCTGTCGCCTGCCTTACGAGCTGATCGACGAGAACGGCCGCACGCTCTCCCCCGCCGGCCGCGAGCGCGCTCTATGCCCGCGCGACACCAACACCGCACAACTTGTTCGCCGCCTGTATGACGCCGGCGCCGCGTCGCTCAAGCTCGAGGGCCGCATGAAGGCGCCCGATTACGTGTATTCCATCGTCGACGTGTATCGTCATCAGATTGATGACATGCTGGCCGGAACCACCGTTGCCAAGGACGAGAAAGCCGCCCGCCAGCGCCAGCTCAAGCGCTGCTTTAACCGCGACTTTACGCACGCCTATCAGGACGGCACCTCGGGCGACGAGATGATGAGCTATGAGCGTTCCAACAACCGCGGCCAGATCGTGGGCACGGTGCTGGGCAGCCGCCCGGCCAACCGCGATGTGCGCGGCCTCAAGCCCGACGACCGCCGTCGCCGCGCCGCCATCGCCCGAATTGAGCTGTTTGAGCCCGTGGGCAAGGGCGACCTGCTGGAGCTTCGCCACGATAACGAGTTTGACCAGTTCCTGACCACCATTGCCGCCGATGATGCCGCAGCCGGTGAAGTCATCGAATGTCGCGTACCCCGCAGCATGCCCGAGGGCTGCCGTGTCCGCGTGATTCGCAGTCAGCGTGCCATCGACGCCGCCGGCGCCGCGCTCAAGCGCGATGTGCTGCGCCGCCGAGCTGTTGATGTGTCCGTCGTGGCGCGTCTGGGCGAGCCGTTTACCGTTACGCTCACCTGCTGCGACGACCCTTCGCTTACGGCCACGGCCACGAGCTTTACCGTCGAAGCCGCCAAGACCCGTGCGGTCGAGGCGTCCGATCTGGTTGAGCACGTCGGCCGCATGGGTTCCTCGCCCTTTGAGGCCGCGAGCTTTGATGTGGCGCTCGATGAGGGCTGCGGCATGGGCTTCTCCGCCGTACATAAGGTGCGCGCCGCCGCTTGCAAGGCGCTGGAAGAGGCCATTCTGGCGCCGTACGCGGAGCGCGCGAAAACGCTCGAGCTGCCGGCGATTGTCACCAGTGATTCCCGCCCCGCGCCCGAGCACTACCGCGACGAGCCGCAGATCTGCGCCACCGTCACCTCGCTCGAGGCCGCCCAGGCAGCGCGGGCGGAGGGTGCAACGCGCATCTACATGACCACCGACGCGCTCGATGCGGCCAAGCTCTCCCCCGCCGATACGTTTGAGCAGGGCATCGTACCCGTGCTCGATGAGGTCTGCCGCGCCGTTGACCACGTCCGCGTTGACCCATGGGTTGTTGCCGGCGCCACGGTCGCTATTGGCAACATCTCTGAGCTTGCCCTGGCCGCCCAGGTTGGCGCCACGGCCGAGATTCGCTCTTGCCTGCCGCTGCACAACACGCCCTGCATGGAGGCGCTTGCCGAGCGCGGAGCCGGTGCGTTTTGGCTCTCGCCCGAGATCACGCTCGACGAGATTGTCTCGCTCGGCGCCGCCGCGCCCGCGGCTCTGGGCATCACTGTGTTCGGCCGCCCGCGCGTCATGACGAGCGAACACTGCATTCTGCAGGTTGCCAACGGCTGCATCCACGATTGTGTCAACTGCCGTCTGCGTGCCCGCAAGCTCTCGCTCAAGAATATCGATGGCAAGGTCATGCCCGTGCGCACCGACATCCACGGCCGCTCGCGCTTGTACGACGCCTACCCCATCGACCTTACGCCGCAGGTACCACAGCTGCTCGACGCCGGCGTGCGCCGTCTTATGGTCGACGGAACCTTGCTCGAGGCCGATGAGATTGGCCGTGCCGTCGCTCGCGTCCGTCGCGCCGTCGAGGCCGCGCAAGCCGGCCGCAAGCCCGCTGCCCGCCTGCGCGGCGCTACCTCGGGCTGCATGTTTGTTGGAATTAGCTAACCGAAAGGCTTACACGTGAACGAAGAACCTCAAGTCCTCTACTGCGACGCCTGGCTCATGGCCATCGACAAGCCCGCCGGCATGATCGTCCACGGTGACGGCACCGGCGAGCGCACACTTACCGACTACGCCAGCGACCTGCTGCTGGCGATGGGCGACGGCTTTGCCGCGACCGACATGCAGCCGCTCAATCGCCTGGACCGCAACACCACCGGCGTGGTGCTGTTCTCGCTCGACAAGCAGACGCAGCCCGCCTTTGACCAGATGGTCATCGACCACGCATTCGAAAAGCACTATCTGGCGCTCGCCGAGGGCAAAATCGACTGGAACGAGAAGCTCATCGACAAGCCTATCGCCCGCGACCGCCACGATAGCCGCAAGATGCGCGTTGGCGCCAGCGGCAAGCCGTCTCAGACGCGCGTCAAGGTACTCAAGCGCCTTAAGAGCCGCCGCGGCCTGCCCACGCGCTCGTATATTGATGTCGAGCTGCTCACCGGCCGCAAGCATCAGATTCGCGTGCACCTGGCAAGCGAGCATCATCCCCTGGTTGGCGACGACCTGTACGGCACGCCGCGCCCCTGTGGTCTGATGCTCCACGCGCACAGTGTGTCCTTTACGCATCCTGTTACCGGCGAGCACATCCACATCGAAGCCCCCTGCCCCTGGGAGCCCTAAACCACCACAAAGGGGACAGGCACCTTTGTGGTGGTTTTACCGCAATGACTCAGCCGCGGTCCCAAAACGTCTCGATCTGTAACAGTTAGAGCCCGTTTTCCGGTCTATCTGTTACAGATCGAGACATTCGAATCCCCCTCAAGGGAAAATCTCAATCTGTAACAGTA
>USCJ01000212.1 GCA_900553215.1 uncultured Collinsella sp. | reverse complement strand
TGGACAAGTTTGGCGGGAAAACAGATGTTGTCGCTCATCACGTCATGAAGCCCTGTCTCATAAAGGTGCAGGGTGGACGGGTCAGAAAGCTGGACCTTTAGGCCGCAGGACGTAAATAGGGCATGCCAGAAAGGATAGTCCTCATACATATTAAGGGTCCGCGGCAGCCCAATGGTGCGTTCCGCCTCCTCGTTGATGGGCCGGTTAAAGAGCAGATCGTACTTATAGGTGTAGATATTCTCACCAGGGGTCACATCATCGCCATTATTGGTAAAGTATTTTTCGCATTTGTTGCCCGAATAATAGATGGATCCATTATCGAATTGATACTTCTTGATGAGGCAGTTGTTTTCGCAGCCGTGACAGGTCAGCTGGGCATCCTTGAAGGAAGCAACATGGATCATATCATCTACGGTTGCCTGACCATGGCCCTTGGTTTTAGCATAAAGGGCACAGCCATAGGCTCCCATGATTTCAGGGATGTTGCTGCGATGGACCTTGGTCCCTGTGAGGATTTCAAAGGCCCGGACTACGGCATCGTTTTTCATGGTGCCCCCTTGGAGCACAATCTCATTGCCCAGTTCCTGTGGGCTCTTGAGTTTAAGGACCTTATACAGGCAGTTCTTCACAACTGAATAGGCAAGACCGGCCGCAATGTCTGCGCTGGTGACCCCTTCGCGGAGGCTTTGCTTGACTTTGGAGTTCATAAAGACCGTGCAGCGGCTGCCCAAATCGACCGGGGCCTTGGCATGGATGGCGGCATCGGCGAACGCGCGCACGTCCATGTTCATGGACACGGCGAAGCTCTCGATAAAGCTGCCGCAGCCCGATGAGCAGGCCTCGTTGAGCATAATGTGCTCGATGACGCCGTCCTTCACGCGCAGGCACTTCATGTCCTGGCCGCCGATGTCCAGGATAAACTCGACACCGGGCAGGAATGCCTTGGCGCCGCGCAGGTGCGCGACGGTCTCGATCTCGCCGGAATCGGCCTTGAGGGCCTCGATGAGCAGCGCCTCGCCGTAGCCCGTGGTGGTCACGTGGCCGATGGTGCAGCCGGCAGGGATGTGATTGTAGAAATCGGCCATGATGACCTTGGCCGTGCCCAGGATGTCGCCGTTGTTGTTGCCGTACCAGGTGTGCAACAGCTGGCCGTCCTCGCCCACGAGCGCGGCCTTCATGGTGGTGGAGCCGGCGTCGATGCCGATGAACACGCGGCCGGTGTAGCCGTCGAGCTTACCCTTGGGGACGACTTCCTGGTCGTGGCGGTTCTTGAACTCGGCAAAGTCCTCGTCGGTGGCAAAGAGCGGATCCAGGCGCTCGACCTCGGCACCCTGCGTGTCACCCAGGCTGTCGATGGCCTCGATAAGCTGCGGGAACGTGCTGAGCTTGTTGGACTCGTGCGCCATGGCAGCGCCGCTCGCCACAAACAGGTGGGCGTTTTGGGGCACAATGCGGTGCTCCTCGTCCAGGTTGAGCGTGAGGTAGAAGCGGTGGCGCAACTCGGAGAGATACTGCAGCGGGCCGCCCAGGAAGGCGACGTTACCGCGAATGGGACGGCCGCACGCCAGGCCCGAGATGGTCTGGGTCACGACGGCCTGGAAGATGGAAGCGGCGACGTCCTCGGGGCGGGCGCCCTCGTTGAGGAGCGGCTGCACGTCGGTCTTGGCAAAGACGCCGCAACGGCTGGCGATGGGATAGATGGTGGTGGCGTTGGCCGCGAGCTCGTTGAGGCCGCTCGCGTCGGTGTGCAGCAGAGTGGCCATCTGATCGATGAACGCGCCCGTGCCGCCGGCGCAGGTGCCGTTCATGCGCTGCTCGATGCCGTTGTCAAAGTAGATGATCTTGGCGTCCTCACCGCCCAGCTCGATGGCGACATCGGTGGCCGGGATAAGGGTCTCGACGGCGCGTTTGCTGGCGATGACCTCCTGGACAAACTCCAAGTCGAGCCACTGGGACAGCAGCAGACCGCCCGAGCCGGTGATGGCGCAGGTCATCTGGGCCGTCGGCAGCACAGTCGCGGCGCCCTCGAACAGATCGCGGGCGCAGGCACGGACGTCGGTGTGGTGGCGCTGGTACTTGGCGTAGACGATCTGGTTGTCATCGTTGAGCACGGCAAGCTTGACGGTGGTGGAGCCCACGTCGATGCCCAGGTGCAGGTTGCCGCGGGCGGCCTCGGGGTTGAAGATCGCGCCTTCGGGGGCGTGGGCGGCGGCTACGGGCTCAGCGGCGGTAGCGGGCTCGCCAGTGACGGACGCCTCCCCTGCCGCGTTTTTGGCATCGGCAACTGCCTCGGCAACTTTCTCGGCTGCCGCGGTCGCGGCCTTCTGCGCAGCGTCCACCACGGCGGGCGCGGCCTCGCGTGCGGCAGCAACCATGCGGTCCTTGATGCCCTCGACGAGTTTGCTCATTGTCTCTCCTCTTAGTTGTTGGACTCGACGGTTGCGGCGGTGTCGACCGCGTCCTCGAGCTGCAAATTCAAAAGCTTCATGCCGTATTCCGGCACGTTGATATCGATGGGTTGGCCATACAGGTCGCCGGGGCGCACAAAGGCGATAACCGTCATAATGCGCGCCATGGCCTCGGGCGATTCGGTGAGCCCACGCTCAAACCAGCGCTGAATCATGCCGACCTCGGCGCTCACGACGTAGGTGACGTAGTAGTCAAAGAACGTGCCCAGCGCCAGGCCCAAAATGCCCGTCTGCGCACGCGGCACCACAGCCTCACGTGCGGTGTCGATAATCCTTTTAATAAAGGCCTGGTCGCCGCCCGGACCCAGCAGCGCACCGATTAAGTCGCGGTTGGCCGCAAGATAACGCAGCAGCTCAACCGAACCGGGCGCCGGCTCGAGCTCATCGATGTTGTGATAGAGATCGGGCAGCTGAGCTGCGGTGATGAGCTCAATGCGCTCACGGATCTCGGCCAGCAAGCCGTCCTCGATTTGATTGATAAAATCGGGGATATCGCGGTAGTGCGAATAGAACGTGCGGCGCGTAAGGCCAGCGCGCTCGGTGAGCGACGCGACATTAATGCGCGAAAGGTCGCCGCTTTCGGCAAGCTCGCTGGCAAGTGCCTGGCGAAGGGCACGCTGCGAGCGAAGGGACCGGCGATCACATTTCTCGAGCTGGGACAAGCGTCCTCCTTGTTACTCAGTCTGTGCGCTATTGCACAGTGCGAGTATTATTGCACACCGTGTGCATCAACACGTAAAGGCAATATTTGGGTTGTGACAAAGGGACAGTCCCTTTGTCACATTAGGTTGCGCTCAGCTTTTAGAAGCGGCATTGTCGATTGTCCAAAATGTCATTCGTGGGTAGAATAGTGTCGA
>USCJ01000211.1 GCA_900553215.1 uncultured Collinsella sp. | reverse complement strand
TCGATCGCGAATGCCAGCGGTTTTTCCGCCACGCGGTCCCCGAGAGTGTCAACATGCTCGTTGACGAGCGTCGCCGCACCGACCCCACCATTACCAAGCTGGGATCGGATATGTCGGTGCCCAATGCACGCCTTGCCGATGTCGTGGTCCTCTATCGCCGCACGCTGGCCGAAAGCGGGCTTGAGTCTGCTGCCTGGGGACACATCGGGAACAACCATCTGCATGTGAACATCCTGCCGCGCGATGCGCAAGACTACCGTCGTGGTGGCGAGCTGTTTGCCCAGTGGGCTGCGGAGGTAACGGCTATGGGCGGTGCCGTTTCTGCCGAGCACGGCGTCGGCAAGATCAAGGCGGGCTTCTTAGAGACGATGTACGGTCACGAGGCCATGGTCGAGTCGGCGCGGCTCAAGCTCCAGCTCGATCCCGACGGGCAGCTGGGTCGCGGCAACCTGTTTTCGGAGAAGCTCTTGGATGAGCTCGTCCAGAAAGGGGGCGCGTGAAGATGAGCGATTTCCATATGGTGGTGTGCGTCAAGGCGGTGCCCGGAAGCACCGAGGTCAAGATGGACCCCAAGACCAATACCATCGTGCGCGATGGCAAGCAGGCGGTCATTAATCCCTTTGATGCGAGCGCTTTGGAATGTGCGCTAGCGCTGAAGGACGACTTTATCGGCTTTGGCATGGACGTGCGTGTGACGGTGGTGTCGATGGGCATCCCCGCGACCGAATCGCTGCTGCGCGACTGCATCGCCCGCGGTGCCGACGACGCGCTGCTGCTGACCGACCGAGCCTTTGCGGGCGCCGATACCCTAGCCACCACCTATGCCCTCAAATGCGGCATCGAGGCACTCGATGAGGACTTTGACCTGCTCATCTGCGGCAAGATGGCAGTGGACGGCGATACGGCCCAGATCGGCCCCGAGCTGGCCGGCGCCTTTGGGGTCCCCTGCGTGACCGACGTGAGCTGTGTGCAGAGCGCGGGATTTACGACGTGTGGCTCGCTGGCGCTCGTTCACGGCTGCGATGCCGGCGAGGAGACGGTGTACCTGGAGATGCCGTGTGCGATGACGACCGCCAAGGAGATTGGCCAGCTGCGCATGCCGAGTATTGCCGGTATTCGCGCGGCCGAGGATGCAGACGTGCGTGTGGCCAGCGCTGCCGACGTAAACGCCGATCCCTCGCGTTGCGGCCTTGCCGGATCACCGACGCAGGTCGTGCGCTCGTTTGTGCCCGACCGTGACCAAACGTGCGAGGCCGTCGAGGGAACGGCGTCCGAGCAGGCGGTAAAACTTGCCAAGATTATTGAGGGGATGGCATAGATGAGCGGGCTGATTATCGATAGCGAAGCCTGTATCGGCTGCGGTCGCTGCGTTCGCGCCTGCGCCTCGGGCGGCATTGTGGTGGAGGGTGAGCGCCCCAATCGCTGTGCCCGCGTAACCGACGGCTGTATCCTGTGCGGTGGGTGCGTCGACGCCTGCCCCGTCAACGCCATCTCGATTGAGCGCGACGAGGCCGCCGGCGCGGCAGACCTTGACGCATATCGAGACATCTGGATCTTCGTGCAGACTGACGAGCACGATGCCGTTGCATCCGTGGCCTTCGAGCTCATGGGCAAGGGGCGCGAGCTTGCCGATGCCCGCGGCTGCCGTCTGGTGGCACTGGTCGGCATGAGCCCCGAGGGCTCACTCGGGGACCTGGAGCATCTGATTTGCGCCGGTGCGGACGAAGTTCTGGTCTGTCGTGACGAGCGCCTGCGTCAGAACGACGCGGAGGTCTACGCTCGCTTGATCTGCGATTTGGTAGCCGAGCGCAAGCCCGAGGCCATTCTGTACGGCGCGACCGCCTTTGGTCGCGAGCTGGCGCCCGGTGTGGCCGTGCGCTTGCAGACGGGTCTTACGGCCGATTGCACGGTGCTTTCTATGGATACGGAGACGGGTCTGCTGCAGCAGACGCGCCCGGCGTTTGGCGGCAACCTGATGGCCACCATTATCTGCCCCAACCACCGTCCTCAGATGGCAACGGTGCGCCCCGGCATCTTTAAGGCGCCCGAGTTTGACTATAGCCGCTCCGGGACGATTACCCAGGTAGTGCTTGCGGATGACGTTAAGGCCCGCGTCGAGATCTCGATTCCCGCCGAGGAGTGGGGACAGCAGGCCTCAATTGCCGATGCCGAGCGTCTGGTCGTGGTGGGCCGCGGCATCGGCTCCAAGAAGAATCTGCCCCTGATGCGAAAGCTCGCCGATGCCCTGGGTGCCGAGCTTGGTTGCACGCGTCCCATTGTGGAGGCAGGCTGGTTGGAGTATCGCCACCAAATTGGCCAGACGGGTGTATCGGTCTCGCCCAAGCTCCTCGTGAGCATCGGTGTCTCGGGCGCTATCCAGCATCTCGCCGGCATCGGTGGGGCGGAGTGCATTGTCGCCATCAATGAGGACCCGGATGCCCCCATCTTTGGTGCCGCCCAGTACAAGGTCGTCGGCGATGCCGTTGAGATCGTTGAGGAGCTGCTGGCTCAACTTGAGCGCTAAGCGCGCGTCAGCCAGTCGCGCATCTCGTCCTTTAGGCGGCTCCAGGTTGCCTGCGTGGCGGGGTCGGTAAAGGGCCGCGTAATGCCAAAGGGCGCGTCGAGCAGGCGGTGGATATCGCCCTGTTTGCGCGCCAGCGCGCGGCTCGCTGGATAGACGAGCTCAAACATAAAGCAGATGAGTCCCACCAGGTAGTCTGCGGGCTCATCGCGCTCATCGCGTGCGACGCAGCGGTGCTCGTCAAAGGCGGTAAGCGCCGGTGCCGAGAAGTGGCTGGCGAGAAATGCGTCCTCATCCACCTTGAGGATGGTCTCGACGGTGCTGTCGGCGATGGTACGCATAATGTCGATCTTGTCACCATCGCGCACGATATCACAGAAGCTCCGCGTACGCTCGTCGAGCTGCGCGGGTAGACGAAAATCGCTGTGATAGGCAATGCTCGCTCGGATGAGTTCGTCCTCTGCCGGATCATCGATAAAATCGCGAATGCTTGTCGTGGCGGGCGCGTCTGCAGGGTTTTCGCCAAAGAGAACCTCGACGCCCAGCGCCGCATGGCTCATGCTCTCGGCATCTTTAAAGGTGTCCCAGCGTCGCAGCTGCTCAAAGCGGCCCATATCGTGCAACAGTCCGCAAAGCCACGCCAAGTCAATGTCCTGGGGCGACCAGCCCTGTTCACGAGCCACGGCATCACATGCCTCGGCAACGTGGTACGTATGCTCGATTTTGAGTGCGATGCGCGGATTGGCGGCATCGTAGGCATCGGTATAGGCCTTAAAGGCCGCGGATGCCTGCGCACGATCGATAGCTGTC
>USCJ01000210.1 GCA_900553215.1 uncultured Collinsella sp. | reverse complement strand
GCTCGACCCGTATCCTCGGCATGCTTGTGGGAGAGCAGCTGCCGAGGATTTGCTAACGACAAAGGCTCAGGGCTATTAAAGATATTCAGATTCCAAACATGCCCGGCACGCATGCCCAGTATCATGGGGTGCGTTTTACAACTCAAGCGGCAGGAGCACCCATGGCAGCAGCTTTTACCCATGTGATCTTTGATCTGGACGGCACCATCCTCAACACGCTCGAGGACCTGGCAGCCGCCGGTAACCATACCTGTGAGATGCACGGCTGGCCCACGTTTGCCGTTGACGAATACCGCTATAAGGTGGGAAACGGCATGCTCAAGCTGGTTGAGCGCTTTATGCCCGCCGAGTATGCGGGCGACGGGCGTATGTTTGAGCAGACGCTTGCCGAGTTTAGGGCCTATTACGGCGAGCACAAGGAGGACCACACCGCGCCCTATGCCGGTACGATCGAAATGCTCGACCGCCTGAGCACCGCGGGCGTCACGCTCGCCGTGCTCACCAACAAGGACCACATCTCGGCGGCTCCGCTTATCGAGAAGTACTTTGGTTCTGAGCGCTTTGCGCTGGTGCAGGGCCGTGTTGATTCGTTTCCGCCCAAGCCCGAAGCACCCGTCACACTGCATGTGATGGAAGAGCTGGGCGCCAATCCGGCGACCACGCTCTATGTGGGCGATTCCAATGTCGATGTTTTAACCGGCCACAACGCCGGTCTTAAGAGTGCGGGCGTCAGCTGGGGCTTCCGCGGCCGCGCAGAGCTGGAAGCCGCCGGCGCCGACTACGTGGTAGATACGCAGGACGAACTCGCCGAGCTAATCTTGGGCGAGTAACGAAGCTGGCGCGCTGCTCGGTCGCGGCGATGCTGCCGCGCGGAAAATGCGTCCCGTTTTGATGCCTCAAACTGGGACGCATTTTCCGGTTGGGCCCCATCGGGGAAACAGCATCCCGTTTTGGAACACTATTCCGGGTCGCACTTTCCGCAACCCGCCCCATTCGGAAACCGCGACCCATTATTCGGCCAAAAACCGGGTCGCATTTTCCCGACCACTCGATGCAACGCCGGCACAAGGAGTGTCCCCAACTGCCGGCAGAAAAGGAACGTCCCCAAGTGCCGACCCAATGACTACCATGGCAACGCCGCAGGTAGAGGACGGACAGCGAGCGACGTCCAGAGCGACAAATCGGCATGAAAAGAGGGCGGCATTGACCTTCTGGTCATGCCGCCGAAGTTGAAAGGCAGATTGCCGCTCTGGCGGGCTTGCAGCGTCGAGCAGTTACGGCGTTTGGTAAAACGCCGTAACAAACTACCGCGTAACTCCCCTAGCTCAGCATTGCATCCATCATCTCGGAGTTGACGGAGTCGTCGGCAGACCACTCGCCGTCGTCGTTGCAGGTGTACTTGAAGATAACCGTGGTCTTCCTGGGCTCGGTGGCCTTGGTCACATCGACCATAACCTGACCGGCCATCTTGTACAGCTCGTCATCGGAGGGAACCGTATCAAGCGCGGCGACCTTCTCCTGATACTGGGTGGAGAAGTCCTCGACGATCTTGTTCATGGACTTGCAGGTGATGGAGACCTCGGCGGTCGCGACACCCTTGTCCTCGTCGACCGTCACGTCGCCGATCTCGTAGTCAAAGCCTTCGAGATAGGTCTTGGCATACTCCTTGGGATCGATACCCAACTGCTCGAACTCGTCGCCCGAAGCCTCCTCCAGACCAGAAAGGAACTCGTCGCCACCGTTCTTGACCTCGTCAAACTGAGTCGTAAGATCCTCGGTGATGAGCTCCTCAACCGAAGGACCTCCGCAGCCGGAAAGCACAACCACGCACGCGACCAGAACAGCCATCAGGGGCGCAAGCAGCAGCTTCTTCTTCATGACATTCCTCCCAACAAGCGGCACCGCGCTTCCCGACGCGGTGCGCGTCGTAACAATAAGGCCATACTAGCCGATAACGAACACCCCCGGCAAAGCAAAGGCGCAGTCGGCTCGATTTAACGTCCGAACGGTTTACCGGTCCGCCCAACGCGCAATAAAACGTTCCGCCGCATTGCAATAAAAAAGGGCGGCCGGATAACCCGACCACCCCAAAACACCCTTATGTTGCCGCAGACTACTTGCGGACGACCTTGACGATGGCATCGCCAGCGGAGACAGCGGAGTCAGCCTCGACGGCGAGCTCGACGTCGGCGAACTCGGCGGTGTTGGACACAGCCACGACGACGCAGTCCTTGTAGCCGGCAGCGGCGATCTTGGCGCGGTCGATCTTGAGCATGGGCTGGCCAGCCTTAACGACATCGTCGGCCTTGACGAAGCCCTCGAAGCCGTCGCCGTTCATGTTGACGGTATCGACGCCAACGTGCACCAGAACCTCGATGCCGCTATCGGACTGCAGGCCCACGGCGTGACCCATGGTGACGGTCACCTTGCCGTCGCAGGGAGCGTAGACCAGATCGTCCTCGGGCCACACGGCGCAGCCCTTGCCCAGAACCTCGCCACCAAAGACGGGATCGGGCACGTCGGCCATCTTGATGACCTTGCCCTTGACGGGCGAGCACAGCACGTCGGCGCCGGCAGAAGCAGAGATGGAGGCCGGAGCAGCGGCAGCCGCGGGCTCAGCCTTCTTCTTGAACATGTCAAACAGACCCATACGTTTTCTCCTCTTGATTCAGCGCAACGTTATGCGCATGCCTATGGTGATTATAGTGCCAAATGGCCAAAATACTAAGGCGAGGGCTCGAATCGCAAGCCCTTTCAAGCCCTTCCCAAAACCTTTTCCCCAGTGGTTCTCATATTGTCGATTAACCCTCGATAAGCCGAGTATCGTCTGCGCACGGAACGGGCAGAAGCGGGCGCGCCAAACCCGACACTTCTTTTCGCGCCCACGGACCGCCGCCGCCCCGTCCCTGACACTTCCTGATACCGACCGAAACGTGCCAAAATAAACCCGTTCCTTTTTGCCAGGTTTGGCAAGTGTGGGAGTTCGCATGGATATCAAACGCAAGATTACCGAGGCGCAGGGCCTCACCCCCACCGAGCAACAACTCGGCATTGCGGCCCTTGCCATCGGCGAGGACATCCGCGGGCTTTCTATTAAGGAATTTGCCGCGCGCACCAACGTTTCCGTTGCGAGCGTGCACCGTTTTTGCAAAAAGCTCGGCCTCAAGGGATTCAAAGACCTCAAGGTCGAGCTCATCCGCCAGGCGACCGAGGCGGGCAACCGGCGCGACGTGGACATCAACTTTCCCTTCGATGCCACCTCCACCCCTGCGCAGGTGATGGAGCGCATGGAGGGGCTCTACCAGACCACCTTGGCCGAAACGCAGGAGCTGCTC
>USCJ01000209.1 GCA_900553215.1 uncultured Collinsella sp. | reverse complement strand
GGCAGCCTGGGCCTGACAGGCGGTGATGTCGAGCTGGGCTGTATCGATTTGCTTCATCGTTGTCTCCTTGGTCACGGTGTACCCGCCTATGGTACCCGTGACGGGGCATGTAATCATCGAGAGCTTCATGTATGCCTCATGTATATCCATCGAATAAATGCCTAAGGCTGAGACGAATGCCCCTGATTTATTTGTCTCATAACCTATCGGCGGGATGGGTTGAGAGGGGTGCGGGGTAGCGGTATCGTGAACCGAATAAAATCAAAACCCAAGTAAGGGAGTTGGATATGAGCGAGCAGACCATCGGTACCACGTGTGTTCAGGGCGGTTATCGCCCGGGCGATGCAGAGCCGCGTCAGGTGCCTATCTACCAGTCAACCACGTGGAAGTACGACACGTCCGAGCACATGGGCAAGCTGTTTGACCTGGAGGAGTCGGGCTACTTCTACAGCCGTCTGCAGAATCCCACGTGTGATCTGGTTGCCGCCAAGATCTGCGAGATGGAGGGCGGCACTGCTGCGATGCTCACGAGCTCGGGCATGGCTGCGAACTTCCTCGCGATCTTTAACGTGGCCGATGCCGGCGATCACGTGGTCGCGAGCTCTGCCATCTACGGCGGTACCTACAACCTGCTTGCCCATACCATGGGCCGTATGGGCGTTACCTGCACGTTCGTTGCTCCCGACTGCACCGATGAGGAGCTGGAAGCAGCCTTCCGGCCCAACACCAAGCTCGTCTTTGGCGAGACTATCGCCAACCCCGCCCTCGCCGTGCTCGATATTGAGCGCTTTGCCAAGGCCGCGCATGACCACGGCGTGCCGCTGATGGTCGACAACACCTTCCCGACGCCCGTGATGTGTCGTCCTTTTGAGTGGGGTGCCGATATCGTCACGCACTCCACGACCAAGTACATGGACGGTCACGCGGCCTACCTGGGCGGTGTGATCGTCGATCACGGTCAGTTTGACTGGATGGCCCATGCTGACAAGTTCCCGGGTCTCACCACGCCCGACGAGAGCTACCACGGCGTGACCTATGCCGAGAAGTTCGGTCGCGAGGGTGCCTTCATCACCAAGGCCACCGCGCAGCTCATGCGTGACCTTGGCCCCATGCAGAACCCGCAGGCGGCCTTCTTCCTGAACAGCTCGCTCGAGAGCCTGCATGTGCGCATGCCGCGTCATTGTGAGAACGGCCTGGCCGTTGCCAAGTTCCTGCAGAGCCATCCCAAGGTACGCTTTGTGAGCTATCCGGGCCTGGAGGGCGACAAATACTATGACCTGGCTCAGAAGTACATGCCCAACGGTACTTGTGGCGTCGTGAGCTTTGGCTTTAACGGTGGTCGCGCGGCGGCCGAGACCTTTATGAAGAGCCTCAAGCTCGCCCAGATCGCCACGCATGTGGCCGACGCCCGCACTTGCTGCCTGCATCCCGCTAACGCCACGCATCGCCAGATGAACGATGAGGAGCTCATCGCCTGTGGCATCTCCGCCGACATGGTGCGCCTGTCGTGCGGCCTCGAGGACACGGCCGACTTGATTGCCGACCTTGAGCAGGCGCTCGAGCAGTGCTAGGCTAGCGTTCGCATAAGTCGCCGATGCCGACAGAGGGCTTCGGCGACCTTTACGTTCCGATTCCGTAGGCGGGACCCCAATCGCGGCTGTTTGCAGGCGATTGGGGCCCCGTTTTTGTGTTGCGCCACTCGAAAGGATGGATATGGAGAAAACCGCAGAGCAGCTGCGCCGCGAGCACATTGCCCTAGAGGGCGACACCCATGGCAAGAACAAATGGGCGATTCTGTTTACCGTGCTCATCATGACGTTTATGGCGTGTCTGGATTCGACCGTCGTGACCGTGGCACTGCCCGTGATGCAAAAGGAGCTGGGCGTGGGCCTCGACCGCATCCAGCTGGTGAGCTCGGTGTATCTGCTTGCGACATGCGTGGCTATGCTGCCGTTTGGCCGTCTGGGCGACGTGCGCGGCAAGGTGGGCGTATTCCAACTGGGCGTCATCGTCTTTACGGTCGGCTCGCTGCTGTGCGGCCTTTCGGCCTCGCTCGAGGTTCTTATCCTGGCACGTATTGTTCAGGGAGTCGGTTGCGCGGCGGCCATGGCCAACAACATGGGTATCATCACCGAGTCGTTTCCGGCGCGCGAGCGCGGTCGTGCCATGGGTATCCTCGCGACTTTCGTGGCCCTCGGCATGATGTGTGGTCCCGTGCTCGGCGGCATGCTGGTGGCAAGCTTTCCCTGGGAGAGCATCTTCCTCATCAACCTGCCCATTGGTGTCATCTCGTTTATCGTGGGGCTTTACACACTGCCGCATGTTAAGCCGGAGGCCGGCGAGCGCCCCATGTCGCTGGCGGAGGCCGCGCGTCGCTGCTTTGCGAGTTCGGCTTTTACGATTAACTTGGCATGCATGCTTATTGTGTTTATCGGCATCGGTGCATCTGAGTTTGTGCTGCCGTTCTATTTCCAGGATGCCCATGGCTTTAGCTCCGATATTTCCGGACTGCTCTTTTTGGCGCTGCCGATGGTGAATGCCTTTATCGGGCCGCTTTCGGGTACGGTTTCGGACCGTGTTGGCTGCGAGGGTCCCACGGCGGTCGGCCTGGGTGTGTACGTATGCGGTCTCTTTGCGGTAAGCACGCTCGACGAGCACTCCTCCATCCCTGTGATCGTGTGCTGTGTCGCGTTTATGTCGTGCGGCACGTCGATTTTCCAGAGCCCCAATAACTCCCTGTACATGGGCTCGGCTCCGCGCGAAGCGCTCGGTTTTGCTGGCAGCTTGGGCAGTTTGGCGCGCTACGCTGGCATGGCACTCGGCATTACGGTGGCGTCGAATATCCTGTATGGGCAGATGAGCGTGGCGATGGGCGAGGCCGTGACCAGTTTCGTTGCAGGCCGTTCGGATGTGTTCTTATTTGGCTTTCGCTCGGTGTTCTACGTGCTCACGGCTGTGGCCGCTGTGGGCTTTGCGCTCGCCATGGTGCGTTTGGTGAAGATGCGCGCCCGCCATTAGCGTGTTGGGAGGCTGCCTGCCACGTATTCGCGCCGTCTCAAAAAAACTGGTTTGTGGTGCGATGCGGCTTGTGGGACGGGCGGGGGTCGGTCCGTGGTAGACTATCGAACAACGTTTATTAATCGCGCGGTATCGTTGCCGCGAGAAGGGGTTGCGCCATGGAGGAGCTTGAGGATCGTATTCGCCATGACGGCATCGTAAAGGCCGGTAACGTCCTTAAGGTTGATGCCTTCCTCAACCACCAGTGCGACGTTGAGCTGTTCGATCACATGGGCGCTGAGTGGGCCCGTCTGTTCGAGGGCGTCGAGATCAACAAGATCCTGACGATCGAGGCTTCGGGCATTGG
>USCJ01000208.1 GCA_900553215.1 uncultured Collinsella sp. | reverse complement strand
CCCCCCCCTGCCCCGATTGCGGTGGCAGCGGGCGAACCCGTGTGACCTCCGAGCAGACGATTGAGTTTCCTGCCGGCACGCACGATGGCGACGAGGTCCGCATTAGCGGCATGGGCCATGCTGGCACTAACGGTGCCGCGGGCGGCGACCTGGTCGGCCGCGCCCATGTTGAGGCCGAGCGTCTGGAGGGCAAAGCCCGTACCGGGTTTTACCTGATGGGCATCGTGGCGCCGTTTTTGGTGCTGTCGGCCATCTCGGGCGTGTTCTCGGCCTTTGCCGTGATGTGTTTTATTCCGTTTGCCATGGGCCTGTTCATGGTGCTCTCGGATGGGGTGCTTCACCGTAGCCTGCTGTGGTGGAAACGTGGCGCGATGCAGTTTGCCAACGGTTTTGCCAACGGCTTCATGTTCGCGCTCGTGTCGGTATGGTTTGCGAGCTGCTCGCAGCGCGCGATGCTTGCGCCCTACGGGATGCAATAACATCAAACCCTCTGTTTGCGGCCGGCCCTGCATGGGTATAGGACGCACTGTGACAATATTGAAAGTCGGAAGGATTCGGTCGTGTCGGAAAATAGGGATTACTACGAGGTGCTTGGCGTCGACAAGGATGCCGACGCGCGGACGATTAAGCGTGCGTTTCTAAAGAAGGCCCGTACCGTACATCCGGACGTTTCGGACGACCCCGAGGCCGAGGCCAAGTTCAAAGAGCTCAACGAGGCCTATTCCGTTCTTTCCGATGAGCAGAAGCGTGCTAACTACGACCGTTATGGCACTGCCGACGGCCCTGGTGGTTCGGGCTACGTCGATATCAACGATATCTTTGGTGGCATGGGCATGGACGACTTGTTCTCGTCGTTTTTTGGCGGCGGTGCCGGCGGGGGCGCCCGCAGCCGTCGCGAGCGTCGTCGCGGCCGTGATATGGCCATCTCGCTTTCGGTGACGCTCGAGGAGGCGGCGCTCGGCTGCAAAAAGACAATCAGCTATGACCGCCTTGCCCCCTGCGAGGATTGCAACGGCACCGGTAGGGCCGAGGGCGCACAGGAAAAGCAGTGCAGCCGCTGCCACGGTACGGGCTATGTCACGACGGTCCAGCGATCGTTTTTGGGCCAGGTTCAGTCTTCCTCGCCTTGCCCCGACTGCCATGGCGAGGGCACGGTCATCGACCATCCCTGCGAGACCTGCGACGGTCAGGGCCGCACGCCTTCGCACGAAAAGATCGACATCGATATTCCCGCCGGCGTTTCTACCGGTCGCCAGCTGCGTGTGAGCGGCTTTGGCGAGGCCGGCCTTCGCGGCGAGCCCTCGGGCGACCTAATCGTCAACGTGCGTGTCGCCGACCACGAGCGCTTTAAGCGCAACGGTGACGACCTGTACCTCGTGAGCGATATCTCGATTGCGCAGGCGGCACTCGGCTGCGAGATTGAGGTCGAGGGCATTATGCCCGACGAGGTCGTCAAGGTGACGATTCCCGCCGGCGCCCAGTACGGCGACACCGTGAGCGTCAATAATTACGGCATGCCGCGCATTGGCGGTGGCGGTTCGCGTGGCCGCCTGATCGTGCAACTGCGTGTGGTCGTTCCCACCAATCTTTCCAATAAGCAACGCGAGCTGCTCCGTGCTTTTGCCGATGAGATGGGCGATGACGTCGCTTCCGGTAAGAAG
The DNA here is from genome assembly GCA_900553215.1 of uncultured Collinsella sp. Lineage (GTDB taxonomy): Bacteria > Actinomycetota > Coriobacteriia > Coriobacteriales > Coriobacteriaceae > Collinsella. The sequence goes on along the minus strand of USCJ01000208.1, from coordinate 1,726 downwards.
TCGGTGACCGACCGTATCAAGAGCGCCCTCGACGATATCCTCGATTAAGGAGCCCGCGTGCTCGCACCCCATATTTCCGTCGTCAACCTCGGCTGCCGTGTCAACCGGGTTGAGTCTGACCGTATCACTGCCGATCTTATGCGCCTGGGCTTTGCTATTGTGGAGCCCCAGGATGCCGATCTGATCGTCATTAACACCTGTGCCGTTACGGGCGAGGCCGAGGCCAAGACCCGTAAGGCCGTCCGTCATGCGCTGGCCCATCTAAACGAGCCTTATGTGCTCGTGACTGGTTGCGTGGTCAATTTGCATCCCGAGGAGTTGTTGGAGCTTTCGGATCGCGTGATCGCCGAGCCGTCCAAGATCGATGTCGCCGAACGTGTCTGCGAGGTGCTGGGCGTTGAGTCCGATAGCGTTCCCGCCTGCAGCGATGGCGAGGTGGTCGATGCGCTCGGTCGCTCTCGCCTGGGCGTGAAGATCCAGGACGGCTGCAACCATCGCTGCACCTATTGCATTGTGTGGAAGGCACGCGGCCCCGAGCGCTCCGTGCCCGTCGAGTCCGTGCTTGAGCAAGTTCGCGAGGCCCAGGAGGCCGGCGTGCCCGAGGTGGTGCTGACCGGTGTGAACCTGGGTGCCTACGATGGCAAGAGCGCGACCGACGAGCATGTCGAAATCGATGAGCTGCTCGAGGCCATCATGGAGGGCACGACTATTGCGCATGTGCGCATTTCCTCGGTCGAACCCATGGATATCTCTGAGCGCCTGCTTAAGGTTATGGCGCGCTATCCGCAGCGTATTGCCCCGTTTTTGCACCTGCCCGTGCAGTCCGGCTGTACGGCGACGCTGCATCGCATGGGTCGTCCCTATAGTGCCGAGGCCTTTGAGGACACGGTGCGCATGATTCGCGCCATCCTGCCGCAGGCGTCTCTTTCGTGCGCCGTCATCGTCGGTTTTCCTGGTGAGACGGACGAGGAGTTCGAGGAGTCGCTGGCGCTGTGCCGCCGTGTGGGTTTCTCGCGTATGCACGTGTTCCGCTATAGCAAGCGTCCCGGTACCCTTGCTGCCGACATGCCCGACCAGGTGCCGCCCGAGGTTATGGCCGAGCGCAGCCGTCGTATGCGAGACACGGCGCAGGAGCTCGCTATTGCCGATGCTCGTCGTCGCGTGGGCACTGTCGAGCGTGCCGTGCTCGAGTATGGTGACAGCCTGACGCTCGGTTCGTTCCATCATGCCCGTCTTGACGATACCTGTGGACTTACAGCCCCGTGCCTGCTCGATGTTGCTATCATCGGAGTCGATGATTCCGGCTTGGTCCATGCGCGCAGGGAGGTCCATGGAAGCCTCGAAGATTAGACTTACCGTTCCCGAGGGAATTGATCCCTCGTGCGTTTTGGGCGCCGGCGACGGCGTCCTTCGTGCACTCGAGAGCTTGGTTCGCGCCCATGTGGTCGCCCGTGGCGATAGCATCGCCGTGAGCGGTGACCCGGACGAGGTCGAACTCGTGGCTCGCTTTTTCGAACATGCTTTTCGCGAGGCGGCGGCCGGTCGTACCCTGTCTGCCGACGATGTCTCTCGCTGCCTGGCCGTCTTGCGCGATGGTGAGCACGAGGCTACGTCGCTTCGCGATGACGTGCTGCTTTCGTATCGCGGTCGCGTCATTCGCCCCAAGACGCTCGGGCAAAAGCGCTATGTGGATGCCATTCGCTCGCATACCATCACCTTTGGCTTG
>USCJ01000207.1 GCA_900553215.1 uncultured Collinsella sp. | reverse complement strand
GGAACTATTCCACCGCAACTTATTTGGGATGCGCTATTGATTCATGTTGCCGTGGATGTAGGGGGTGACCTCGGGGGAGATATGGCCGCAGCCTAGGTTGTGCAAGGCAGATTCGATGGCGGCGGGCAGCGGGGTTTTGCCTTTGTCGTCGACGGCGGCACCGCCGAGGGCGGCGATCTTGGCGACGTCTGCCGGCGCGGCCTCGATATGCATGCAGCCGCCGATCAAGCGCGCGCGTACCTGTGTCAGATCAAGATCGTGCAGGTAATCCTCGCAGGCGCGGATTACATCGACCTTCTCGCGCGTAAGCTCCTCGCCCGTGGGGACGCGCGTGGCAAGACATGCTCCCGCCGGCAGGTTCCAAACGGGATAGCCCCAGGCGCGCAGCAGCTCGCGCTCTTCGTCCTTGGTAAAGCCGACCTCCATGAGGGGCGAGCGCACGCCGAGCTCCTGGGCGGCGCGCATGCCGGGGCGGTAGTCGCCGCGGTCGCTTGCGTTGCTGCCGTCGATGACGGTGGGAAAGCCGAGCGACTTGGCGTGGTTGACGATGGCGGTAAAGCCGGCGCGCTTGCAGTGGTAGCAGCGGTCGGCATCGTTGCAGGCCACTTGGGGGAGCCGCAGCTGATCGACCGAAAGATTGAGCACGGGGAGCTTAAAATGCGGCCCTTCATTGGCCTGCCCGTCAACGGACCGCTCAAACGAAGCCTGCTCGGGCGTGCCGATGAGCGGCGTGGTGAGGTGAACGAGAAGCGTGCTGGCGGGCATGATGCGGGCGCAGACCGCGGCCAAAAAGCTGCTGTCGACGCCACCGGAAAAGCCGATGGCGACGCGTCCGTATGCCAAAAGCAGCTGCTCGAGCGCTGCGAGTTTGTCCTGAAGCCCCTTTGCAGGTGCGGTGGTGTCTGAAAGCATGAATCGATCCTTGCCGTTGAGTACTCGGTCGAAAACTATAATCCTACCGAGCCACTCGTCATAAGACTTCTATCTATGTAACGAAAGTGCAATATGCTATATACGTTATATACAAGTTTACAAGTGCGGTAAAGTTGCGGGAGTACAGCAGCGCGAAGCGATGGGGGACCGATATGATCGAGGCTGTTATTTTTGATATGGACGGAACGCTGGTCGACACCGAGCGTTTGGGTATCAAGGCGTGGAAGGCGGGAGCGGCCGAGCTGGGATTCGCGATTGATGATGCGCTGATCCATCAGTTTATCGGTCGCACGCTGCCCGATGTCATGGGCATCCTTGAGGAGCATTACGACAGCCGCGAAACCGCTGAGGCAATCTATCGTCGCCATAGGGAGATTCGCGACGAGATGGTCAAGACCGATCTGGAGCTTAAGGCCGGCGCCGCCGAGTGCCTAGACGAGCTGCTGACCGCGGGCTATCACGTGGGCCTCGCGACGTCGTCGCGCCATGTTACCGCCGAGCGCAACCTTAAGACGGTTGGCCTCTTTGACAAGTTTGAGACGGTGACCTGCGGCGAGGACGTCGCGCACGGCAAGCCCGACCCCGAGATGTATCTGCTCGCCTGCGAGCGCGCGGGCTTTGCTCCCGAGGAGTGCGCCGTGGTCGAGGATTCCCGCAACGGCTGCGTCTCGGGCATCACGGCCGGCTGCCACGTCTTTGCCGTTCCCGATATCGTGCCGCTGCCGCAGGACGTGGCGGATGGCTGCGAGGCCGTTCTCGATACGCTGTTCGATCTGAAAGCGGCGGTCAAGGCCGTGCGCTAGCGTTTGCACGCGAGTCGCCATGCCCCGCGCCCGATCTCGCAGGACGGTGGCGGCAACGGCGCCTGCGTGGAGGCGCTGACGCAGTCAGCCCCTCTTATCACGCCAAGATTGCTGTTTTGGCCGATAAGAGGGGCATTGTGCTTTAAGCGACTGGGGCTGCGGCCTTGGTAAGGAGCTGGCGGAGGGTTATGACGCTACAAGTTACTCCAGGAGCCAGTCGATCACGTTGCGCTTGCGGACTCCTTCGTAGTTCGCGTCTGCAAACAGCGTGTCGAGCGTAAGAAGCGTCTTGGGGTAGTTGTCTCGGACTTTCTTAAAGGGGGCCAACTCTCGATTGAGGGTAGTTTCGTCGAGCGTTGTGGCTGAAACCTGAAAATAGGCTGTCCCGTCTGGCTTTAGGGCAACAAAATCGATTTCCCCGCCGTCGATATCGCCCACGTAGACGTCGTATCCACGGCGTAGGAGCTCGAGATAAACAACATTTTCGAGGATATGACCGATATCGCTGCTTTGGGTTTTGACGAGAGCGCCTCTAAGTCCAAGGTCAACGGCGTAGTATTTGCCGTTTGTTGAAAGAAGCTGCCGACCGCGCACGTTATAGCGCGGAGCAAAGTACAGCACAAGGCTGTCTGTTAAGCCTTTGAGGTATTTGGCTACGGTTTTCTGGTCGGTTTTGTTGCCGTTGGACGAGAGCGTGTCGGAGATTTTTTTAATCGAGATCCGGTTTCCAATGCTATGGAGTAGGAACTTGGTGATATCGCGCAGGGTCGGGACGTCCGAGACCTTCAGACGTTCGATAACGTCGCGTATGACGATGGTATCGTAGAGGCTCATAAGATAATCGCGCGCCTGGGGTCCCTGAATACCCGTCTCGGCGATAAAGGGAAAAGAGCCCCGGGTGATGTACTCGTCAAACAACTGCGCGGGAGCCTTTCCGTCATTGGTTTTTGCCGAGCAAAACTCTTTAAAGGATAGGGGCAGCATCTTGAGCTCTACGTAGCGGCCGGAGAGCAAAGTTGCCAGCTCGCTCGAGAGCAGATAAGCGTTGGAACCGGTTATGTAGAGGTCGACATTGTCCTTGATAAAAAGACTGTCGACGGCTTTTTCGAAATGCTCGACGTGCTGTATCTCGTCCAGAAAAACGTAGTTCATCTTATCGGGGACGAGTCTGGCGGAAATGTAGTCGTAGAGTGCTCTATACGACGTAAGCGACTCGAACTCCAGGTCTTCAAAGTTGAGGGATATAACCTGGTCGCCTGTGATTCCATGATCGCGCAGATAGCTACGGTAGATTTCGAATAGCTTTGATTTGCCGGACCTTCGCACGCCCGAAACGACCTTGATGACGTGCGAGTCTTTCCACGAAATGAGCCAGTCGAGGTACTGTTTGCGATCAATCAGATTCATGAAACCCCTTTCTTGGCGAGAAAAAACTGGAGCAAAATCAATACTTATAGGAAATATCTAAAAATATGGAATTGAGTCTATTTTAACAAAAAAGTTAATGAAAAATGGATTACATTCCATAAATATCCGTAGCCGCAGGTCCGGCTAAATGGGGAAGGCCCGTGGGGCCAGCAAAAACGCCGCAGCGGGGCTGTTCCCGTTGCGGCGTTTTTTGTTACAGGTAGGCGCCCAGGTTGATGTCGGTTATTGGGGCCGCGGATGGGCCCGTCGGGGGCTGCTCGGCCTT
>USCJ01000206.1 GCA_900553215.1 uncultured Collinsella sp. | reverse complement strand
CGAAGCGCTGGACCAGCTTGTAGCCGATGTTGCCGGCCTCGAGGTCGGGGAACACAAGCACGTTGGCCTTGCCGGCAACGGAGGAGCCGGGAGCCTTGAGCTGGGCGACGGTGGGAACGATGGCGGCGTCAAGCTGAAGGTCGCCATCGATGGCGAGCTCGGGGGCCTTCTCCTTGCAGAACTTCACGGCCTCTTGGACCTTCTTGGCGACCTCGCCGCCGGCGGAGCCCATGGTGGAGTAGGAGAGCATGGCCACGTGCGGCTCGACGCTGCTCATAAAAGTGGACCAAGAGTGAGCGGAGGCGATGGCGATCTCGGAGAGCTCGTCGGAGGACGGGTTGATGTTGAGGCCGCAGTCGGCGAAGATCAGCGTACCGTCGGTGCCGAACTGCGGGGTGTCGGTGCACATCACGAAGAAGGCCGAGACCAGCTTGGTGCCCGGGGCGGTCTTGAGGATCTGCAGCGCGGGGCGCAGGGTGTCGGCGGTGGAGTGGCAGGCGCCGGAGACCAGGCCGTCGGCGTCGCCCATCTTGACCATCATGGTGCCAAAGTAGGTGGCGTCCATCACCTGGGCGCGAGCCTGCTCGATGGTGACACCCTTCTTGGCACGGAGCTCGGCAAACTTCTGCGCGTACTCCTCGTGCTTCTCGGCATTGCGCGGATCGATGACGGTGGCGCCGGGAACGTTCGGGGTTGCCCAGGATGACGATCTTTGCCAGGCCCTCCTCGATGATCTTGGTGGCCGCGACGATGGTGCGCGGATCCTCGCCCTCGGGCAGGACGATCGTCTTAAGGTCGGCCTTGGCGGCAGACTTCATACGGTTAAGGAAATCGCTCATGTTACTCCTTACAAGCGTTCTGCTAAGCTCCAGGCGCCCGGCTGTTCACGAATAAACCCGCTGCTAGCGGGTTTACCTTTCAAATTTGTACGCCGCGGTGCTTGAGCTTTCCTTGTGTGGCAAGCTCATTATAGGACGCATTAGCGCTATAATCGCTCTGATAAATATGTCTCGAAGAATGTTCGAGAAAAGCCCAGCTAACGAGCCCGTGGCTTTTGACAAGGAGTATCGATGCAGATTACCTCAGGCCTGCCTGAAGGCTTTAACGCCGGCGCGTACGACATGATTGTCGTCGGTGCTGGATATGCCGGTGCCGTTTGCGCCCGCCGTCTTGCCGAGACCATCGGCTATCGTGTTGCCGTTTTGGAGCGCCGTAGCCACATTGCGGGCAATGCCTATGACTGCACTGACGAGGCCGGAATCCTGATCCACGAGTACGGTCCGCATATCTATCACACCTTTAACGAGAGCGTGCACAATTTCCTGTCGCGCTTTACCAAGTGGACGGATTATCAGCACAAGGTGCTCGCCAACATCAACGGCACCCTTATGCCCGTGCCCTTCAACCATGCGAGTCTCAAACTCGCCTTTGGTGACGAGCGCGGCGAGGAGCTGTATCAGAAGCTCGTGGAGACCTTTGGCAAGGATGTCAAGGTGCCCATTATGGAGCTGCGTAAGAAGAACGACCCCGACTTGGCCGAGGTCGCTGATTACGTCTACGAGAACGTCTTTTTGCATTACACCATGAAGCAGTGGGGCCAGACACCCGACCAGATCGATCCCTCGATCACCGGCCGCGTTCCCGTCTTTGTGGGCGACGATGACCGCTACTTCCCGCAGGCTCCTTTCCAGGGCATGCCGCAGGACGGCTATACCGCGCTGTTCGAGCATATGCTCGATCACGATCTGATTGACGTGTTCTGTGACGTAGACGCCCGTGACCTCTTTGAAATCGACGAGACCACCGTCAAGATCGACGGCAAGGTCTATGGTGGCGAGATCGTCTACACCGGTCCGCTCGACGAGCTGTTCAACCTCGACCTGGGCGCGCTGCCGTACCGCACACTCGACATGAAGTTCGAGACGCTCGATCTGGATCAGTTCCAGCCCGTGGGCACCGTCAACTACACCACGAGCGAGGACTATACGCGCATTACCGAGTTCAAGAACATGACCGGTCAGGTCCTGCCCGGCAAGACCACCATCATGAAGGAGTACTCCAAGGCCTATACGCCCGGCTCGGGCGAGACGCCGTATTACGCCATCCTGGAGCCCGAGAACCGTGAGCTCTACGAGCGCTATCTTGAGCGCGTCCAGAACCTGACGAACTTCCACCCGGTGGGTCGCTTGGCCGAGTATCGTTACTACGATATGGATGCCGTGACCAACTCCGCCCTCGATCTTTCGGATGAGATTATCGCCTGCCATGCATAAAGTCATAACATTCGGTATTCCCTCGTATAACGCCGCCAAGGACATGGACCATTGCATCACCTCCATTCTGGAGGGGAGCAATTATGCCACCGACATCGAGATTATCATCGTCGATGACGGTTCCAAGGACGAGACGGCCGCTAAGGCCGACGAGTGGGAGGCGCGTTACCCCGGTATTATCCGCGCGGTGCATCAGGAGAATGGCGGCCACGGTATCGCCGTCCTTTCGGGCCTGCGCGAGGCACAGGGTACCTATTACAAGGTTGTCGACTCGGACGACTGGCTCGACGCCGCAGCCCTTTCGACCATGCTTTCGATCCTGCGCGGCTTTGAGGAGCGCGACCAGCGCGTGGATCTGTTTATCTCGAACTACGTGTACGAGAAGGTTTACGAGGGCACGCATACCGCTATCGGTTACAAGTTTGCCCTGCCGCGCAAAAAGATCTTTACCTGGGACCAGATCGGTCATTTCCGCCTGGACCAGAACCTACTCATGCACAGCCTGTGCTATCGCACGGATGTACTGCGCGAGTCCAACCTTCCCATGCCGCCGCACACGTTCTATGTGGACAACATCTACGCCTACGTGCCGCTGCCGCGTTGCAAGACTATCTATTACGCCGACATCGACCTCTACCGCTACTTTATCGGTCGCGAGGGCCAGAGCGTCAACGAGGCGACGATGGTTAAACGCCTGGACCAGCAGTTCCGCGTTACGCGCATCATGATGGAATCGTTCCACCTGTACAGCGATGTCGAGTCGTCGCGTCTGCGCTCGTACATGATGGGCTATTTCACCATGATGATGGCGATTTGCTCGGTGCTTACCAAGCTTTCCGATGAGGATTGTGCCGATGAGCGTCTGAAGACGCTGTGGGGCGATTTGAAGTCCTACGACGAGCGCATGTATCGTCGTGCGCGCTACGGCGTGGTCGGCTTCTTTACTAACCTGCGCGGACGGGCCGGGGACAAAACCACACTCGGCCTATACCGTCTTGCCTCAAAGATCTTCAAATTCAACTAGCTGCCGAGTAATCGCTGCTGATAGGTTGACTGGGCCCCTTGGCCTTTAGTTTGCTACTGCGAACAGTCCTGCACTCTGTTCCGCCGTTCTAACGAACGGCGGTTGACTTGACGCTGCGCGGCCCTCAGATGGG
>USCJ01000205.1 GCA_900553215.1 uncultured Collinsella sp. | reverse complement strand
AATGCCAACACGCCGAGCCGTTTTCATGCAGACGAATTCGTTTAAGGCCTGATGTTTGAACCCAACGACACCATTTTTGAAGATATGGGTAGTGGGGGATGACCCTAGACATTCGTACCATTGGCCATCATGCCAAGCTAGTGCAAATTTGCCTTGGTTGCCGCCCAGGGACCAGCTTTCGTTGGAGCCCATCCATGTCTCTCTTTCGTCATCACGAATTGCTTTAAGCTTGTGAGCGATTTGAGAATTGGTAAGCGGGCGGTATGCGGAGACCCTGCCACGGGCGGCGTCTAATTGATCGGTTCGACAAAACTGAACGGCCCCCGCGCAGTCAAGACCGATATGGCACAAGAGGGCGACGGGGTTGTTGGATGCAACGTCATGCTCGGCGGCAATAGCGCGACGCTGCTCTTGACTGTCGGGCAAAAGGCCAAATAGGAACGGGCGGACGATGTTATGGCCATACGTGCGATTGGAAAGCGGCATTGTTAGCGATAGCGGTGCCCCGCGATAGGTTGGGGCGTATACAAAGCTGCAGAGTCCATGCTCGTCTTGACGGAGAGTGCCTGCGATTTCGCCACAAATGAGGGTCGCAAGCTCCATCTCTGCCATTTATTTCACAACCTTACAGCCAAAGGAGAGGTCTGAAGTGTCGGAAAGGCCTTGCTCGGCTGCGATTTGGGCCAGCAAGGCACCATAGGAAGATGGCGTTCCTTGTCGGGCGGGTCGTCTGCCTACACTTGGCTTGGGCAGGGCATTCGAGTTCGCGATAGGGAGGTCCGCTATCGTCGTCGGATGTTTAAAGGGTGATGCGATTGGGTCGTTATCGCTTTGCACAAAGAGGCTTATGCCGAGTGCGTTAAAGACGGTCAGTAACTTGTCGAGCCGAATGCCCGTGGCGTCGCCCAGCTCGAGCGATGCGAGCAGGCGCTCCGAAACGCCGGCTTTTTTAGCGAGGGTCGCACGAGTGATCCCCTGTGCCTCGCGCGCTTGGCGCACGTAGATGCCAGCTTGGCGCGGTGCGGTGATGGGAAGGGTGTCCATGGCGATCTCCAAACGTGCAGACTTTTGCATATTAGTATGACCTGCAAAAGTCTGCATGTAAAGGCCTCATGCAAAACTCTGCATGAGGCCTTGTACTGGCGTTGAGTTTTGAGCGATTGTGTTTGGCGTCACAGCGTCAAAATCCCCAGATGCTCAAGCAGAATCTTGAGGCCGATGAGAATGAGCACGACGCCGCCCACGATGGTGGCAGGCTTTTCGTAGCGCGCGCCAAAGGTATGGCCGATCGCCACGCCGGCGATGGAGAAGATAAAGGTTGTGATGCCTATAAGCGATACGGCGGGAACGATGTCGACCGAGAGCGCGGCAAACGAGATGCCTACGGCTAGGGCGTCGATTGAGGTGGCGATGGCGAGGATCAGGTACTCGCCCAGGTCAATCTTCTCGGCATCCTTGCCGTCGCCCTCATCCTCGTCTTCTGTAAAGGCTTCCCACAGCATTTTGGCGCCGATAAAGGCCAAAAGGACAAAGGCGATCCAGTGGTCGATGGGCCCGATGATGCCCATAAACTGGCTGCCAAGCGCCCATCCGATCACGGGCATGCCGGCCTGAAAGCCGCCAAAGAACAGGCCGAGTACCACGGCGACTTTAAGGTTGATCTTCTTCATGCCAAGGCCCTTGCAGATGGAAACGGCAAAGGCGTCCATCGATAGGCCAACGGCGAGCAACACGAGCTCTGCGAGTCCCATAGTCTGGCTCCCTCTCTGCGGGCGGGCCCGCGTGTACTTCTGGCAGGGGAGCAACAAAAAAGACTCGTGGCGTACGCGCTGCGCGTACAACCACGAGTCTCGTTCATTAAGGCAAGCCAGACCGTTTCGGCCAGTATGTTGACTTGCCGCGCCACCGGAGGCGAACCCGGTCACGCGACTACTCCCTCATTCATGTGAATACCGATGCTACCACATGAACAGCTCATTTGGGTTAAGGCTCTCAGCGGTGTTCGCTCATTCTGTAAGCATCGGATTTCGCGAGCGCTGCAGACGCAAACCGTGAGAAACTATTTAGCGTTTATGGAGCGTATACGATGGGAGCGATGCCTTGGATAAGAACGAGCTGCAAAAGCGTATGGAACAGGCAATCCGCCTGACGGCACCTGGTCAGCCGATCCGCACCGCCCTCGACATGATCATTGCTGGTCACCTGGGCGCCCTTATCTGCGTCGGCGACACCGAAAACGTGCTCGCTGCCGGTAACGACGGCTTCCCGCTCAACATTTCGTTTACCTCGAACCGCCTGTTCGAGCTTTCCAAGATGGACGGCGCTATCGTTATCGATGGCGACCTCACCCAGATCCTGCGCGCCAACTTCCACCTCAATCCCGATCCCTCACTCGCCACGAGTGAGACGGGCATGCGTCACCGTACCGCCGCTCGCATGTCGGTGCTCACCGACGCCATCGTGATCTCGGTTTCGGCTCGTCGTGCCGTCGTCAACGTGTACGTCCACGGTAAGAGCTACGAGATCCAGCCCGTCACCACCATCATGAGCTCGGTCAACCAGCTCGTCGCCACGCTCCAGACCACCCGTCAGTCGCTCGACCGCTCCTTGCTGCGCCTGACGGCCCTTGAGCTCGACGACTACGTCACGCTCGCCGACATCACCGGCATTTTCTCGAGTTTCGAGATCATGCAGCAGGCAAAGACTGAGCTTAAGGATTGCATTGTCAAGCTGGGCAACCAGGGCAAGCTCGTGCAGATGCAGCTCGAGCAGCTCGCCGGCTCCAGCATGGATACCGAGTACGACCTGATGATTCGCGACTACGCGAGCGATTCCTCCGAGGCCAATGCCGAGAAGATCCGCGCCAACCTGAGCCGCATGACGCCTAAGGCCCTGTCCGACCCGCAGCATGTGGCGGCAGTTCTGGGCTACGACGACCTGGACGAGGACTCCGTCATGACGCCGCTGGGCCTGCGCACGCTTTCGCGCGTGTCCGTCGTGCGCGACGGCGTGGCCGAGAAGATCGTCGACGAGTATGGCTCGCTGCAGGAGCTCATGGATGACATCAGCGAAGATCCGGAGCGCCTGGGCGACTTTGGCGTCAACAACCCTGCCATTCTTGCGGACTCCCTGTACCGCATGAAGGGCACCAAACAGGGGAACGCATAATGGCGCCCGTATGCGCCGTGGTCGTTGCCGGTGGCAGCGGCCAGCGCTTTGGTAACCCCGGTGGCAAGCAGCTCGTCAATGTAGCGGGCCGTCCGCTTATGAGCTGGTCCATCCGCGCATTTGACCGTAGCGATAAGGTCGGCCACATCGTGGTGGTGTGTCCTGCCGAGCGCCGTGCCGAGATGCGCCGCCTGGCCATCAGCCCGTATTCGTATAGCACGCCCATCAGCTTTGCCGATGCCGGCGAGACCCGCCAGGATTCCACCC
>USCJ01000204.1 GCA_900553215.1 uncultured Collinsella sp. | reverse complement strand
CATGGTCGTGGGCATCGTCGGCGCGTTCTTCGGCGTGCTGGCGTAAGGGCCCGGCCTATTATCTGCCCCCAAGGGAAACGGCGACCCATTGCGGTCGCCGTTTTTTATTAACGAAAGCTAGCTGGAGGTGCTTCGTGATTCGATCTGACAATCCACCCGATAATGGCGTGAGCGGGGCGATGTATCTATTTGGCACGGCGCTCTTGTGGAGTTTTATCGGCATCCTCGTTCGCGCCAATTCGCAGTCAGCTCTTTTGATCGGTGCCGTCACGGCAATATTTATGGCGCTCTTTATCCTGCTCGTCGGCAGGCCCGTCCTCCGCGTCAGCCGTCTTATTGTCCTTGTGGCCGTCTGCAACTTCGTGACGGGCACCACGTTTAACTTTGCCAACCAGCTCACGACGGTCGGCAACGCGATCGTCCTGCAGTACACCTCGATGATTTTCGTTATCGTGTATCAATCGCTCGCAACTCGCACGTTGCCCTCGCCTGCGAAGATTGCCTCCGTGGTGGTTGCTTTTACGGGTATGGGACTTTTCTTTTTAGGTGATTTGAGTGCCGAGGGCATGCTCGGCAACCTGCTTGCCGTCATTTCGGGCGCCACCTTTGGGCTGTGTTTCTTTTTGAACTCTCGCTCCGATGCGTCGCCCATGGTGTCCTCGCTCATCTCCTGCGGTATCTCGATGCTGCCGATCGTCTATTTTGCCGGCGCCCTAGACTCCGTGAGACCATTTGAGTGGGGGCTCATGCTAGTGCATGGCCTATTTTGCAGTGGCCTTGCGAGCGTGCTGTATGCCAAGGGGATTGCGCGCACCAACGCGTTTGCGGCCAACTTGGTCTGCATGAGTGAGGTCGTGCTCGCTCCCTGCTGGTCGGCGCTCCTCTTTGGCGAGGTCTTTCGCTGGAACGAGTTTTTGGGCGCTGCGATTATCGTTTTGGTGATTGTAGGCAACTTGGCATACGATGCCTTTGGCGATGGCTTTCTGGTGGCGCTTGTCCGCCATCGAAACAAGGAGCGTGCCTGATGGGATACGTCTGCCGTTTTCGGTAAAAAACACCCCGCTGAGCGAGTGGTATTAAATAGTAAGAACCTGCATACCTATAATTGGTATCAAATCATTTGTGCCTGGCATGGGTGTTAGCAGCACACCAGGTACGCTTCGAGCCATGTGATCGAACTCCCGGAATTGATATCAGCAGCGCGCGCGACGGGAGTGACGACGGTTCGAGATTCTTAATTGGGAGGAACTATGCTTGTCCAAGCAATCCTCGTCGGCTTAGTCGGAGCGTTTGGATGCCTCGACTACCAGCTCGGCACCCTCTACGCATTTCGCCCCATCGTCCTGTGCCCGCTCGTGGGCCTGGTGCTGGGGGACCTGCAGACTGGCCTTGCCGTTGGCGCCAGCCTGGAGTTGCTGTTCATGGGCTCGATCTCCATCGGCGCCTACGTGCCGCCTAACGAAACCATCGGCGGCGTACTCGCCTGCGCGTTTGCCATACAGCTCGGTCAGGGTACCGAGACAGCCATCGCGCTTGCCATGCCCATCGCCGTCCTTTCGCTGACGTTCGACAACATTACCAGTGCCTTGTTCCCCGTGTTTGTCGACATGGCAGACAAGTTCGCCCTCAAGGGAAATCTCAAAGGCATTTACGCCGTCCATTGGGGGCTTGGAATCTGGGGCTGCGTCGAGTACTTCCTGCTGTGCGGCGGCGCATTCTACTTGGGGTCTGACGCCATCCAGGGCCTGCTCGACTTCATCCCGCCCTTCATCATCGACGGTTGCGGCGTTGCCGCCAACATCCTGCCGGCCATGGGCTTCGCCATGCTCGGCCGCCTGGTGCTCACCAAGCAGCTCGTGCCCTTCTACTTCCTGGGCTTCCTGCTGTGCTCCTATGCCAACGTGCCCGTCCTGGGCGTCGCCCTGATCGCCATCATCATCGGCATCGACAAGTTCGACCTGCTCGGCCTGGGCGGAGCCCAGCCCCAGCTCTCCGCGGAAGGGGATGAGGACGATGACTTCTAGTCCCGAGAACAAGATCACGCGCTCCGACCTCGTCAAGAGCGCCGTCAACGTCGGCGCCCTGGGCATGGAGTTCTCCTGGACCTACTACAAGCAGATGAACATCGCCTTCTGCCTGATGGTCGCCAACATGCTCAAGAAGATCTACGCCGGCCGCCCCGACGACTACGCCGAGGCCCTGCACCGCCACTGCGCGTTCTTCAACATCACCGTCCAGTTCGCCCCGTTCGTCGGCGGCATCGCGATGGCCATGGAGGAGAAGGTCGCCCGCGGCGAGATCGAGCCCGAGAGCGTCAACGACGTCAAGGCCGCCCTCATGGGCCCGCTGTCCGGCATCGGCGACTCCATCTTCCTGTCGACGCTGCGCGTGGTCGCCGCCGCGGTGGGCATCAGCCTGTGCCAGGCCGGCAACCCCTTCGGCCCCATCGCCTTCCTGCTCATCTACAACGTCCCCGGCTTCGCGCTGCGCATCTGGGGCGCCGTCAAGGGCTACGAGCTGGGTGTGGGCTTCCTGGACGAGGCCCAGAGGACCGGCCTCATGCAGAAGATCATGACCTGCGTGGGAATCGTGGGCGTCATGGTCGTGGGCGCCATGTGCAAGGACATGTTCTGGGCCAGCATCCCGGTGGCCATCGGCTCGGGCGACGACGCCCAGACCCTCCAGGACATCCTGGACGGCATCATGCCCGGCATGCTCGGCATGATCGCCTTCTGGCTGTACTACTGGCTGCTGTCCAAGAAGATCAACCCCATGGTGCTGATTGTTGCCACCATGGTCGTGGGCATCGTCGGCGCGTTCTTCGGCGTGCTGGCGTAAGGGCCCGGCTGCATAGACTGTCATTGCAACCTGGTAAGGGGATGGAGCGGGCCTATGCCCTCCATCCCCTTACTTGTATAGAGGGAGTTCGTATGTTCGCGAAGGATCGCGAAGCAATGCGCCTGACGCCGGCAGAAGTCAGGCTGATTCTTATTGAGTCTCTGCAATGGTGCGCCAACAACGCGGTGTACTTTTTAGGGCTTATCGGCGCGGCGACGTATGATCTGGCTGGCACGGCCTTTTTGGTTGCTGCCATTACGCTCGTACGCAATCTTATGACGTCGGCGGGCAATATGGTGTCGGGCTCGGTCATCGACCGTTTTGGTCCGCGCCGGACGTCGTTTGTGACGTGCGTGATTACGGCGGTGCTATCGCTTGGCGTGGGGTTGGCGCCGTTGTCTGTCCCCGGGCTTGTGTTTGCCGCGTGCGTCTTGGGGCTTGCGGGCGGCTTTATCAACACCTGCACGCATGCGTTTCCGGGCTATCTTGAATCGACCACCGAGGGCCGCACCCGCGTGAACGGCCTGATGGTCTTCTATAGCAATATCGCCTATACCGCTGGCCCGCTGCTCGGTGGTGCCATCGTGAGCTGTTTTGCCACGCAATCGGTCTATCTGCTCATGG
>USCJ01000203.1 GCA_900553215.1 uncultured Collinsella sp. | reverse complement strand
TTGCCGCCTGCCACAATTTTTACCCCAAGCCTTATACCGGTTTAGCTCTGGAGGACATTGCTCGGATGAATCTTCGTCTTGCGGCGCTTGGATTCGAAATCATGGCTTTTGTGCCGGGTGATGCTAACGTTCGCGGGCCGGTATTCGAGGGACTGCCGACGGTCGAGGCGCAGCGCGGTCGCGCGTCAAAGGTTGCCCTCAACATGCTTGAGCTTGCACATGGCGCCGATTGCGACATTGTGTTGGTCGGCGACCCCGATCTTTCCGATGCGGGCTGGGCGCAGTTTGCTCAAGTTTCCGCCGGATACGTGGACTTGCAATGCGAGCTTGAGCCCGGTTATGCCTATGTACGTGGGCAGATTCATCACGACCGGCCCGATTCGAGCGCCCTCATCTTTAGGTCTCAGGAGTCGCGTACGACGCTTAAGCCGGATTCCGTGCCGACGGATGCCGGTGCCGGCCTGTTTCGAAAGGCGGGGTCGATCGCTGTGAGCAATAGCGGCTATGGGCGCTACGAAGGCGAGCTTGAGATTGCGCGGGTCGATCTTCCCGGTGACGAGCGCATGAACGTTGCGGGTCATATCACGCCCGAGGCAATGGAGCTGCTGCCGTTCATCAAACGCGGATTCGGGGTACGGTTCGTTTAGTGTGTGACCCGTGGGCTACAATTGGCCCATCATGCGAAGGCGCCTCGTGTGGCGTGTGCCTGCGTTGGCCGATCTATATTCGGAGGATTCCCATGACCGTACTGTTTGTTGAATATCCCAAGTGCTCGACCTGTAAGAAGGCCAAGGCATGGCTGGACGAACACGGGGTAGAGTATATCGACCGCGATATCGTTTTGGACAATCCCACGGCCGATGAGCTTGCGACCTGGATTGCTCGTTCGGGGCTGCCGGTGCGGCGCTTCTTTAATTCGTCGGGCATGAAATATCGAGAGCTGGGCCTGAAGGCGCGTCTAGATGCGGGCATGACGGATCGGGAGTGCTACGAGCTGCTGGCGACCGACGGCATGCTGGTTAAGCGTCCGCTGTTGGTGGGCGACGACTTTGCGATTCCCGGCTTTAGGGAATCGGCTTGGGTCGAGGCATTGCTGTAGCGGCTGCGGAAAGTGCGACCCGTTTTGAGTGCTCAGGGTGGGACGTGTTTTCCATCGGCGGGCTCGCTCGGCTCAATCCTCGAGCTGTGCCCATTCGTGCGGATCGTAGACCTTTACGTGCTTGTTGGGCTTGCCGCTCCAGTACTCCTCGTCCATAAAGGGCAGATATGCCTGAACACCGGGGCAGATAAAGGGAATCCGCTGCTGTTGCAGTCGCTCGCGCTGTCGCTGCTCCAGGTGCGCCTCGGATATGACAGTCGGCATACCGGACAGCTCGACGAGGCTTGCCTGGATTCGCTTAAGGTCGGGGAGTCCCGCGTGCCATGACATCCGCATGATCAAAAAGGATGCACGGCGGTATTTTGCCTGCATCACCGTGATGGCGGGGCGCAGAGTGGGATGGATTTTGTCCCGTTCGGGCCAAAGGTCAGCAGTGATCTCGAGGCCCAGGGTCTCCCATAGGTAATCAAGCTCTTCGTCCATGGCGCCTCGATATCCGTGCAATGATGACGGTTCGATTGTGCCATCAGCCGTGAGTGCTGCATTGTTGTAATCTACCAGCGGTAGATGCGGGATGTTTTACGGGCTTTGGCGCCGTACGTGTCGCTGGCGCTTCACAGGTCCTTCACGTGTTGGCCGTATTTGACTGAATTTCAAAAAAGTCAAAATTGGGGCTTGCGTCACGGCCGGACTTCCCGTATATTTCTTTCTTGCGCAAAGGCACAGCCGAGCGCAGCGATGCAGTCATTGGGATGTCGTCTAATGGCAGGACAGCGGATTCTGGTTCCGTCAATGGGGGTTCGACTCCCTCCATCCCAGCCATTGCATTTGCTACATATGGCCCGTTCGTCTAGCGGTTTAGGACGCCGCCCTCTCAAGGCGGAGATCACCAGTTCGAATCTGGTACGGGCTACCATGAATCTGAGACCCGGACTTCCCACGGAAGCCCGGGTTTTTTATTTCCGAGCAAACCATCTGCAATTCCCATTTGGCCCATAGCTTTACGTTCTGCTTGTGGCCCTTGCGGGTACAATATGCAAGATATTTGGACGGTCAGAAGGAGCCTCATGACGGAGTCCTCTCAGCATACATCTAAGCCCCAGGTCGAGGTTGAGGCCTCGGGCGGCGATGACAACAAGGGTGCACGCCGCGGTGCCATTTTTATCGGCGTCGTGCTGGTTGGCTATATCGTTTATCTGATTGTGACCGGTCAGATGGGACAGTTCTGGGCTGCCATGTCGAGCGTTCAGGCGCCGTGGCTCGTTGCTGCATGCTTTTGCATGTTCCTGTACCTGTTCTTTGGCATCGTCGCCTATGCGATCGCCGTCTGGCTCGATCCCAATTCGCCCGTCGGCATTCGCGACCTGATCTCGGTCGAGGCGAGCGGTATCTTCTTTGGCAACCTGACGCCCATGATGATGGGCTCTACGCCCGCCCAGATCTACCGCCTGACCAAGGCAGGCCAAAATGTCGGCGAGGCCGGTGCCACGCAGTTCACGCGCTTTATCGTGTATCAGTTTGGCCTCGTTGCCTGGGGCGCCATTCTGCTGCTTGCCCGAATGCCGTTTTTCGCCGAGCGCTATGGCGACATGACGCTGCTGTGCGTCTTTAGCTTTGGCGGTCACTGTTGCATTCTGCTTGGCATCTTTGCCGTCGCGCTCATGCCCAAGACCGTCACGCGCGTCGCGCACTGCATCATCAATTGGCTCGAGCGAATGGGCGTCTCGGCCACCAAGATTGAGGGCTGGCGTACGTTTGTCGACGGCGAAATCTACTCTTTCTCCGAGAAGTTCAAGCTTTCAGCCGGCCACTTTTCGTCCATGCTGCTCACGGTGGTCATCACCATGTTGCAGCTCGCGTTTTTCTACCTCGTGCCGTATTTCCTGATGCTTGCCTTTGGCCACCACGAAGTCGACTTTTTCTCGGTCATGGCCGCGAGCGCCTTTGTTCAGCTCCTGAGCTCTGCTGTTCCCCTGCCCGGTGGCACCGGCGGTGCCGAGGGTGGCTTCGCGCTGTTCCTGGGTCATTTCTTTGGGTCGGCGTCGACCGCCGGTTATCTGCTGTGGCGCCTCATTACGTTTATCGCGCCGACGATTTTGGCCGCGCCCCTGCTGGGTCTTAAGAGCGCTCACAACGAGAGTATCCACTCACGCTGGGATCGCGCGATGCGCAAGCTCGGACGATCGCCTCAGACGTCCTCTAAGCCTGCAAAGCCCCATCCTGTGAATGCGGTTACCGTGGATCCCAATCAGCATGCTCAGAAGGCTTCTGGGGCCGTCAAACCCTCGCATAAGGCCTATGTGCGCCAGACAGGTGACGGCATTCGTGTGTCCCCGGCTGCTTTGAACAAAAAGAAGCTCCCTAAGGCGTAACAGTTGGTCG
>USCJ01000202.1 GCA_900553215.1 uncultured Collinsella sp. | reverse complement strand
GGTACGGGCACGCTCGAGGAGATTGCCGAGGTCATGTCGGCCGTGTCGCTGGGCCATCTGAGCGCGCCGTGCATCCTGTACAACTTGGACGGTTACTACAACGACCTTAGGTCGCTGCTCGGGCACATGATCGACAAGGGCCTATCGAGCCCGCAGCGCCAGGCCGGCATCTACTTTGCCGACGACCTGCACCAAATCGCATCGATTATCGGCAGCTAAGCCTTGGGCCCGTCGCGTGTGCGGCACCCAACGGCGCTGTGCGCGGCGTAGATGGTTGGCCCGTCCGCGCTGTGCCCGTCCTACAATAAAACGTATCTTTGCCGATTCTGACCACGGGAGGTCCCGATGGATAACCTTGCAAAACCCAAAAACCGTGCGCTGTTCTTAGTGAGCGTGGCCGTGACCGGTGCGTTTGCAGGCGCTGCGGTCTGGCTGTTCTTCTTTGCGATGGAGCACGGTATCGACTATCTATGGACCGAGATCCCGCACATGCTGGGCGTCGCTTCGCCCGAGCTCGCGAGCGGCCCGTTCGGGTTTTTGCCGTATCCGTTTTTCGTCTGCCTGCTGGGCGGCCTGCTGATCGGTCTGTACGAAAAGATGACGGGCACCAAGACCGACGACCTTAACCAGGTGATGGCCAAGGTTAAACAGGACGGTTGCTACCCGTACGACAACCTGGGCAAGCTTTCGCTTGCGGCATTGCTGCCGCTGCTGTTTGGCGGAAGCATTGGACCGGAGGCCGGCCTGACCGGCGTTATCACGGGCCTGTGCAGCTGGGTCGGCGACCGCATGCGTCGCTTTGGCGTCGAGTTTAGGCAGCTCACGCTGCTGGGCACCCAGGCCGCCCTGACGGCGCTCTTCACCGCGCCCGTCTTTGGCTTTGTGGCGCCGCTCGCCGGTAGCGCTGACGGCCAGGGCGCCGACGACGATGGAGACTCCGAATCCGACGAGATCACCATCAAACTGCCCAAGGCGCAAAAGACCGTGGTCTACGGCATCGCGATTGCCGGCGGCCTGGGCACCTATCTACTGCTCGGCCAACTCATGGGCGGCGGTATGGGTATGCCGAGGTTCGAGGCTGCCCGGGTGGGCAACCTTGAGCTTGCCTGGCTTATTCCCCTGGCACTCATCGGTACGGCCTGCGGCCGGCTGTACTTTGTCTCGGAGCACGCGAGCGAGGCGTTGGCCCACGCCATAGGGGAGCGCCCTGTCGTCAAGGCCATGCTGGCCGGTCTGGCGCTCGCCATCTGTGGCACGGTCCTGCCCTACACCATGTTTGCCGGCGAGACCCAAGCCGACGTGCTCATGGAGACCTATCTGACCATTCCCGCCGGCGTGCTTATCGCGACCGGTCTTGTTAAGGCCATGCTGACGCCCGCCCTCATCAACCTTGGTTGGCGTGGCGGCCACTTCTTCCCGGTTATCTTCTCGGGTGTGAGCCTGGGCTATGGCCTTGCCATCCTCACCGGCGCCGATCCGGTCTTTTGCGTCGCCGTCTGCACGGCCTCGACGATGGGCGCCGTTATGCGTCAGCCGGTCATGGTTGTGGGCTTGCTGCTCATGTGCTTCCCACTCAAGGGCATCGTCTGCATGATCATCGCCGCCGTCATCGCGGTGGGCATTCCGCTGCCCAAGCCGCTGCGCAAGTAGCACGGTAGCGCGCGGGCAATACAAACATCTCAAGCCCGGTGTGGGCGCTGTGTCACGGATTTGCGGGTGGACTGAATCTCGCCTGGCACCGACGCTACTTCCAAATCGCGAGCGGGGCGGTGCCCAGCACGATGAGGAAAAGGCCGATGGCGCTTCGATGCGACAGCTTTTCGTTGAAGGCCAGTCGTGCGAACAGCACCGATACGACAATCGATAGTTTGTCGATTTGCACGACGACGCTCACCTGGCCTGCAGCGATGGCGTAGTAGTACAGCAGCCACGACGCGCCGGTCGCAATGCCCGATGCCGCAAGAAATGCGAGTTCGCGCGGGTCAATGCGCGCGACCTGCTCCAGCTTTCCCTTGACAGCCACGATTGCCCATGCCATAACAAGTACCACACAGGTGCGGATTGCCGTGGCCAGGTTTGACTCGACACCTTCGATGCCGATCTTGGCGAGGACGGAGGTGAGTGCCGCGAACACGGCGGCGCCGAGGGCGTAAGCGAGCCAGGCTCGGTCTTGCTTTTGCCCTGCGCCGACGGACTGCTTTTTCTCGATCATCAAAAACGTGCCGAGCGTGATAACTGCGGTTCCCACGAGCTTGACCGCCAGGTTGCCTGTCTCACCAAAAAGCACTATGGCGATCAGCACGGCGAGCACGGTGCTCATCTTGTCGACGGGTACAACCTTGTTGACGTCTCCGATGCTGAGCGCCTTAAAGTAACAGATCCACGAGGCGCCGGTGGCGAGTCCCGAGAGGGTGAGGAATAGCCAGGCTTTGGCGGGAATGGTGCCGATTGCTCCGATGGATCCAGAAATGCCCGCCATTGCCCAGGCAAATACGAGCACCACGCAAGTACGGATGGCGGTTGCAACGTCGGAGTCGGTGTGTCTGATGCCGCATTTGGCCAAAATGGATGTGATGCCGGCAAAGAAAGCTGATGCAAATGCTGCTGTAACCCACGACACGGGTTGAGCGCCTCCTCATAAAAGACCGCGCCAGATCTGCGGCGCATGCCCGATGATACCGCGCTTGCCTACAGGTCGCGTGCTCGATAGACCTTGGTACTGATGGCGCAACTCAGTGCAAAGAGCACGAGGGCCAGTACGGCAATTCCTGCGCACAGGCAGCCGAGGACGGCGGGATCGGGGTTTGCCCCAGTAATCGACATGAGCCAGTTGCTGATGGGGTTGGAGGAGCTCAGCGTGGCCATGGCAAGGCATCCGAGCAGGGCAAACAGGCCGACGGAAAAGCGCAGCGCCTCCATGTGTCCAAATCGGAAGAACAGCGGCTGTGCCAAAAACACCATCATGAGGGAGATGAGCATCGATGCGGCGGAGGCTATCGTGGTCTCAAAGACGATCTGTCCCGTCGAGGGCATGCCCATGTGATCGAAGAACGGAAAGGTGATGATGCTCAAAAGCGCGGCGGCGCAGGTCATAACGGCCGAGAAGGCAATGATGCTCAGGTAGCGTGCACAGATGATGTCTTTGCGCGAGATGGGCAGCGTCGCCCGATAACGCTCCCATCCGTTTTGATTGTCGAAGCCGGCCAGCGAACTCATGACCATGATGGGCGACATGGCACTGACCGCGCAGGCGCCGGCGCTCATACCGGAATCGCCATCCGATGCGTTGGCGAGGGTCAGTACGACGAAGATGAACAGGCCGACGCCCGCGATGCTCGGGGCGAGCGTGCGAACGATGGCGAGCTCGGACATAAAGGCGCGTTTCATTTCGAAGCCCCTTTCAGCATGAGGCGAAGATAGTCATCAATGGTTGCCCGATCGCAGGGAATCTCTGGAAAGGCCTCGAGCGTTTCGCGACGGTC
>USCJ01000201.1 GCA_900553215.1 uncultured Collinsella sp. | reverse complement strand
CTAAGCCGCATGTTAACATCGGCACCATCGGTCACGTTGACCACGGCAAGACCACGCTGACCGCCGCCATCACCAAGGTTCTCTCCGAGACCGAGGGCTGCAAGGCTGACTTCACTGCGTTCGAGAACATCGACAAGGCTCCCGAGGAGCGCGAGCGCGGCATTACGATCTCCGTCTCCCACGTCGAGTACGAGACTGCTGCCCGTCACTACGCTCACGTTGACTGCCCGGGCCACGCTGACTACGTCAAGAACATGATCACCGGTGCTGCTCAGATGGACGGCGCTATCCTGGTCATCGCCGCTACCGACGGCCCCATGGCTCAGACCCGCGAGCACATCCTGCTCGCCCGTCAGGTCGGCGTTCCCTACATCGTCGTCTTCCTGAACAAGTGCGACATGGTCGACGATGACGAGCTCATCGACCTCGTCGAGATGGAGACCCGTGAGCTCCTCTCCGAGTACGATTTCCCCGGCGACGACATCCCCGTCATCCGTGGTTCCGCTCTGGGCGCTCTCGAGGGCGACGCCAAGTGGATGGACGCTATCCGCGAGCTTATGAACGCCGTCGACGAGTACATCCCGACGCCTGCTCGTAACAACGACCTCCCCTTCCTGATGGCCGTTGAGGACGTTATGACCATCTCCGGCCGTGGTACCGTTGCTACCGGCCGTGTCGAGCGCGGTGAGCTCAAGCTCAACGAGCCCGTCGAGATCGTCGGCATCAAGGATACCCAGAACACCGTCGTTACCGGTATCGAGATGTTCCGTAAGTCCATGGACTTCTGCGAGGCTGGCGACAACGTCGGTCTGCTGCTCCGCGGCATCAAGCGCGAGGACATCGAGCGCGGTCAGGTTCTCTGCAAGCCCGGTTCGGTTACCCCGCACACCAAGTTCACCGGTGAGATCTACGTTCTGACCAAGGAGGAGGGCGGCCGTCACACCCCGTTCTTCGATGGTTATCGTCCTCAGTTCTACTTCCGTACCACCGACGTTACCGGTACGGTCAAGCTCCCCGAGGGCACCGAGATGGCTATGCCTGGTGACCACATCACCATCGAGGGCGACCTCATCCACCCGATCGCCATGGAGGAGGGCCTGCGCTTCGCTATCCGCGAGGGTGGCCACACCGTCGGTTCGGGCATCGTCTCCACGATCATTGAGTAAATTAGCTCTCTGATATAGTTGACTTAGAGAACCCGGCACTTATATGGGTGCCGGGTTCTTTTCTGCAATGGATATTGAGCCGTTGCTGGTGTCGAGAGGATCGATAATGGTCCTGGATG
This sequence comes from uncultured Collinsella sp., assembly GCA_900553215.1. Classification (GTDB taxonomy): domain Bacteria; phylum Actinomycetota; class Coriobacteriia; order Coriobacteriales; family Coriobacteriaceae; genus Collinsella. The sequence goes on along the minus strand of USCJ01000201.1, from coordinate 2,214 downwards.
CACCGTCGATTAGCTTTCGATGGCTTCATTGATGTGTTCCTAATATGAATGGATCCACCGAGAACCAATTGACTCGAGGTTTTCATTGACAGCACTTACGTGGAGCTGATAAAGTAACAACTCGTGCCCGTACGGGGCGGAAATGAAAGGTTCAGGATACATGCGTACTCTAGTTACTCTTGCGTGCACTGAGTGCAAGCGCCGCAACTATACGACCACCAAGAACAAGTCGACCATGCCTGATCGTATGGAGATCAAGAAGTATTGCCCCTGGTGCCGTCACCACACGCTGCACAAAGAGACTCGCTAGTCTCTAGTCACATACGCCAGTAGTTCAATTGGTAGAGCATCGGTCTCCAAAACCGAGTGTTGAGGGTTCGAGTCCTTCCTGGCGTGCCAGTCATTATTCCGTAAGCTCCCACTTGGGAGCTTACGGTTTACTCATGTATAAGCGCATTGCGCGGAGGTAACCCAAATGGCCAACAAGAAGAACAAGAAGAAGGCTCAGCAGCCGGCACCTGCCAACAGCGCTGCCGCCAACTCCAAGGTTGAGGCCAAGAAGGCCGTTGCCAAGAAGAGCGAGAAGGCTGCGAAGTCCAAGAAGAACGAGAAGCCTGGTTTCTTCGCCCGCACCAAGAAGTATTTCGCTTCGGTGAAGTCCGAGATGAAGCGTGTCACGTGGCCCGATAAGAAGGAGCTCGTGAACTACTCGGTCGTCGTTTGCGCTTCTCTGATCGTCGTCGGCGTCGTCATCGCTCTGCTCGATGCTGGCTTTGGCGAGGCTCTTGCTCTGTTCTCTGGATTGAGGGGCTAAACCATGTCTAAGCGTTGGTACGTCGTTCACACTTACTCTGGATACGAGAACCGCGTTAAGTCCGATCTCGAGCATCGCATCGAGACCATGGGCATGCAGGACCGTATCTTTGATATCGAGATTCCTATGGAGCGCGTCACCGAGATCAAAGAGGGTGGCAAGCGCGAGACCAAGGATTCCAAGATCTTCCCGGGTTATGTCCTGGTCCGCATGGAGATGGATGACGATGCTTGGACGTGTGTTCGCAACACGCCCGGCGTCACCGGTTTCCTAGGCGGCAACGGCAAGCCCGCTCCGCTTTCCCGCGACGAGTACAACAAGATGACTCGTCGTCCCGGTAAGGGCGATTCGCCCAAGCGCACCTCGGTTGATATTCAGGTCGGCACGTCCGTCCGCGTCACCGATGGCCCGCTTACCGACTTTGATGGCAAGGTCTCCGAGGTTAACACCGAGGCTGGCAAGCTCAAGGTCACGCTGATGATCTTTGGCCGCGAGACGCCGGTCGAGCTCGACTTTAACCAGGTCGCTGTCATCGCTTAAGTTTTCGTCCGTTCGCGCGAGCGTGCTTCTTCTGTGACTGCTCATCTCAGGAGTGCTTCTAACACGTGCGTGCTTACGATATAGCAAGTACTTCACACTCGTGATTCGAAAGGAATGACCATGGCTGAGAAGAAGGTTGCCAACGTCATTAAGCTCCAGATTCCTGCTGGTGCAGCTAACCCCGCTCCTCCCGTCGGCCCCGCCCTGGGCGCTGCTGGCGTGAACATCATGCAGTTCTGCCAGGCCTTTAACGCCGAGACGCAGGACAAGAAGGGTGACATCATCCCCGTTGAGATCTCTGTCTACGAGGACAAGTCCTTCTCCTTCATCACCAAGACCCCGCCGGCGGCTCACCTCATCAAGAAGGAGCTGAACCTCAAGTCTGGTTCCGCTAAGCCCCAGGCTGACAAGGTTGGTCAGCTCTCCCAGGAGCAGCTCACCAAGATCGCCGAGATCAAGATGCCGGACCTCAATGCCAACGACATTGACGCTGCCAAGAAGATCATCGCCGGTACCGCCCGCTCCATGGGCGTCACCATCGCTGAGTAGCGATTTCTTTAGGTAATGACGGGTGCTCCGACCGGGGCGCCCGTTATATGTGTGCAATAGGGCGATACGATGTGGGAGGGCTCACGCCCGTTTAACCACAGGAGGTAATGCACATGGCTAAGCATGGTAAGAGCTATAACGCCGCTGCCGAGAAGATCGACCGCGCCACGCTCTACACCCCCCTTCAGGCTGCCAAGCTCATCAAGGAGCTCGACACCGCCAAGTTCGACGAGACCGTCGAGGCCCACTTCCGTCTGGGCATCGATACTCGTAAGGCTGACCAGAACATCCGTGGTTCCATCTCCCTGCCT
>USCJ01000200.1 GCA_900553215.1 uncultured Collinsella sp. | reverse complement strand
GAGCGTTTACGTTCGCAGGCCCGCAAGGGTTCCACGTTCGCATCGGGCAGAAAACGCCAGGGTGCACGGTTTAAGAAATAGTGAACAGGCCCCGAGTTCCCTGTGGAGCTTGGGGCCTGTGTCTTTTGCGCGCTGGAATTCGTGCGTTAGAGGTCTGCGATCAGGGCTTCGGCACAACGAATGCCGTCGGTGGCGGCGCTCATGATGCCGCCGGCATATCCAGCTCCCTCACCGCAAGGGTAGAGGCCCGGGGTCGACACGGCATGGCATGTTCGGTCTCGGGTGACGGTGACCGGGGAGCTCGAGCGAGTCTCCACGCCGGTAAGAACAGCATCGGAGCGGTCGTAGCCTCGTAGCTTTTTTCCGAGTAGGGGAAGTCCCAGGCGGAGCGACTCGACGATATGCTGCGGCAGGGCTTCGTCAATTGCCGTCCAGGTCACACCGAGCGGATAGGTGGGCTTTACCTTTCCGGGCGCCTTGCTGGCGCGTCCTGCGAGGAAATCTCCGACGAGTTGTGCCGGTGCGCTCCAGTTGGAACCGCCCAGGCGGTAGGCGGCCGCCTCGCAGGCGCGCTGGAGCTCGATGCCGGCGAGCGGGTCATCGTTGGGAAGGTCCTCTGGCGTGACGTTAACGAGCAGGGCGGCATTTGCGTTGCGTCCGTCGCGGGCATTGAGACTGGCGCCGTTGACGCACAGGTGGCCCTGCTCGGAAGAGGCGGCGACAACCTGCCCGCCGGGGCACATGCAAAACGAGAACACGCTGCGGCCGTTGGGAAGGTGGGCAACAAGTTTGTAGGGGGCTGCTCCGAGGGCAGGATGTCCCGCCGAGGCTCCATATTGGGCTCGGTCGATGTCGCGCTGCGGATGCTCGATGCGAACGCCCATGGCAAAGGTCTTTTGTGCGAGGGCCACGTTGTGGTCCTTAAGGAGCTTAAAAATATCGCGAGCAGAATGCCCGCAGGCGAGGATGAGGTGCTTTGTCTCGATTGGCTCGTAAGCGGCGTCTTGGGACGATTGGACATCAATACCGGTGATGGTGCCAGACGCGTCGATGCGAATGTCGACGAGCTTCGTTCGATAACGGACGACACCTCCGAGCTGCTCGATGCGCTGGGATATAGCGGTGACAACCGTGGGAAGGATGTCGGAGCCAATGTGCGGCTTGGCATCCCACAGAATATCGCGGGGCGCACCCGCCTCGACGAAGGTTTCGAGGATAAGGCGATGGGCGGGATTTTTGGTTCCCGTATTGAGCTTGCCGTCCGAGAAAGTCCCCGCGCCGCCCAGGCCAAACTGGATATTGCTCTCGGGGTCGAGGATGCGCTCCTTTAGAAAGAGGTCGATCGCCCGCGAGCGGCGAAATGCCGGGTCGCCGCGCTCGATGAGCAAGGGCTTAAGACCTGCTTCGGCGAGCGTAAGCGCAGCGAAAAGGCCGGCGCATCCGGCGCCGACAACGACAGGGCGTTCTTGAGGTGCGTCGGAGGCGGGGGAGGGGAATGAAGGCTCATCGTCTTCTATCGCGCGTACGCGCGAGCGGTCACGCTCGGCAACGCTGTCGACCGCTTCTCGCTCGAGGTGGGGACTAGTCAGCTCAACACGAAAGCTCAGGATAAAATGGACGTCTCGTTTTTTGCGAGCGTCGATTGACTTGCGGTGGAGCTCGATGGACTTGATCTCGGAGTCCTTGCAACGTAGGACGCGCTTGGCGACTCGCTTGCCAACAATGAGACAGGCATTTTCATCGCCGGCTTCATCGAGCGACGCGTTGACTTGGGTGATTTCGATCATCGAGGTCTCCTTAGAGGCAAGAAAGAGGCCGTCCGGTATCCCAGACGGCCCGAATGCGTTTTTGATTATAGACTGCGCGGCTACAGGCTGCTTGCAGCGCGAATGCCCGAGAGCCAGGCCCACGCAAGGTTAAAGCCTCCGCAATCGGCGTCGATGTCGAGCGCTTCGCCGCAGACGTAAAGCGGGGCGTCGACAACGCTGCGCGCGCGTAGACTGGGTGTTGAGATGCTCTCGACAGATACGCCACCACGCGTGACCTGCGCCGAGCGCTCATCGGTCGTCCCCTCGGCAAACAGCTTAAAGTGCTTGAGGATCGAGACCAGATGGATGACATCGTTGGAGCCTGGATGGCACTGCTCGAACGCTGTGCAGACGACGCGGGAGAGTTGCGGGGCGAGCATGCCGTCGAGCCAACGGGGATCGCGGGGTGAAAAGCGGCCGAGCAGTTCAACGCGTCGGTTGAGCGTATCGAGCAGCTCGTCTTTGGAGAGGTCGGGGAAAACGTCGAGCAGGATCGTATCGCCGTGCTGGATACGACGAGAGAGGTTGAAGACAGCGACGCCCGAGATACCGAAGGTTCGAAACAGCACTTCACCGTCTTCGTGCCAGAGCTCATTATGATTGCGGGCGAGCGTCAAGCAGGCGCGGACGCGCAGGCCGTCCAACGTCTTGAGTGCCGCTCGATCGCCAACGACCGTTGCCGATACGGGGCAGAGGATGGGGCGCAGCGAAGTGAGGGGAAGGCGAAACGTATCGGCGATACCGGTGGGGTTGCCGCCCGTAGCGATAATTACGGCATGTGCCTGCAGGGCCTCGTTCTTGCGAGGGACATCGGCGAGCGCCTTCCGAAGCGAGCGGAGCTCCGATTTTCGGTCGTCGTGCTTTTTTGCCTTGAGCGCCCGCGCTGGACGGTCTATTTGGAGTGCCCAGCCTTCAGAAGCTTTGTACGCCGAGGCAACGTTGGCTCCGCAGATTAAGGTGATACCTAGGCGGTCGCAAGCGTTGAGAAGTGCGTCGCGCACCGATTCGGCGCGAAGGGAGCGCGGGTACAGCCGGCCTTCCTCGGAGGTTGTCATGATGCCCAGCGAGGAGAAGAAACCCATAAGCTCTTGTTCGGGCTGGGGGCCCATGACGGATTCGACGAATGCGGGGTGGTTATACCGCTGAGGATCAATCGATTCGTTGGAGAGGTTGCAACGGCCGTTACCGGTCGCAAGGAGCTTGAGGCCGCAGGCGACATCGCGCTCAACGATGCAGACGCTTTTGCCAGCGCGTGCGGCCGTAATGGCGGCGGCGAGCCCTGAAGCCCCGCCGCCGATTACCAGGACGTCATAGAGGGCGCTCGCGTTCACTTAGGCCTCGTCGGTCTCGTGCGGGGTAATAGCCTCGACGGCAGAGACTGCCTTGGGCAACATGCCATCGGGCAGCGCGGTCTCGACCTCGCCCTTATCGCAGGCCTCGGCGAGTGCCGGATTAATGGGAAGCTGGCCCAAGATGTCGAGGTTATAGCGCTCTGCGACCTCGGGGAGCTTGCTCTTGCCAAAGACCTCGATCTTCTTGCCGCAGTCGGGGCACTCAATATAGCTCATGTTCTCGACAATGCCCAGAATGGGGACGTTCATCTTCTCGGCCATGTTGACCGCCTTGGCGACGATCATCGAGACCAGATCCTGCGGGCTCGTGACGATGACGATGCCGTCGACGGGCAGCGACTGGAAGACGGTGAGCGC
>USCJ01000199.1 GCA_900553215.1 uncultured Collinsella sp. | reverse complement strand
GCGCGGCGTTTCGTCCGATCACGCCTACTCCAGCCCCTCCGAGCGCGCGTGCGACACGCTTGAGCTCGCGTTTCCCGACATACCCTATACCCGCGTCAAGGGTCTCAAGGAGTGGAACTTCGGTCGCTTTGAGGGTGCCAGCGAGGACCTCAATCCCAAGCTGCCCTATGGCGATTTCTTTAAGCAGTATGGCGGCGAGGACGAGATTGAGCTTCGCGAGCGCCTGATGGCGACCATCACTGAGATCATGCGGCGTCCCGGTCACGAGAGCGTGCTCTGCGTCAGCCACGGTGCAGCAATGGCGCAGGTCATGCGCGCGGTGGGCGTGGAGCCGCTCGACCTCAAGAACCGCATTGGCAACTGCGCCATGCTCGAGCTCGATTTTGACGGCGAGAACTTTACCTACGCGGATCTATTCAACCCCTACGGCACGCCGAGGGAGTAGCGGGGAAACCACCACAAAGGGGACAGGCACCTTTGTGGGGTTTTCGGTCTAGTCGACCGTTCGCCGATGTTTTCCTACCGTTCGCCGGTAAAGAACGGCTCATACCCCATGTGATGCACAGGTTTCATCCTAGAATCGCCCATGTGCTCACAAGTTTGTTACTCCTCGGGAGGCATCACTTGCGCATAATAGAAGACGAGGAATAGCACCCCGTCGTCTAGCGCCGATGTCCGAGGAGTTTTTTCATGCTCATTTTAAAGAAGATCAACAACAACGTTGCTCTTGCCGCCAGCGATGACGGCAAAGAGGTTGTTGTCTTTGGCAAGGGCATCGGTTTTCACGAGATGCCCTATGAGCTTGCCGACGAGTCGCTCATCCAGCGCAAATTCTATAACGTTCCCGAGAGCTTGCAGGATATGGTCGGCACCCTTCCCGACGACGTTTTGCTCGCCGCGAGCGACATCGCCTGCTTCGCATCCCAGCAGCTTGGCTGCAAGCTATCCGGTGGCCTGCCTTTTATCCTGGCAGATCACCTGCAGTTTGCCGTCCAGCGCGACGACGACCAGCTCTCGGCTCCCAATCCGCTCGAGCACGAGGTGGCCTTCATCTACCCGCGCGAGCTTCAGATCGGCCAGGCGGCGCTCGCCATCGTGCAAAAGCACACCGGCGTCAGGTTGGGTCAAAACGAGGCCACGAGCATCGCGCTCCATATCGTTAACGCCGAGGTCGACGGCATGGGCCGCGCCAAGGACATGGATTTCATCATGAAGAGCACCCGCGTGCTCGACGAAGTCACCCATTCCGTGGAAAAGCAGCTCGGCTGCTCGCTCGACACGGCATCGTATAGTTACATCCGCTTTCTTGCTCACCTGCGCTTTTTGGTTCGCCGCCTCGTTAAGGGCAGCTGCACGCAAACCGAGAACTCCTCGCTGTTTATGCAGGCCGCTCGCGATTTTCCCGAGGCCTACCAGTGCGCGTACGCCATCAACCGCGTGTTTGAGAAAGAGTTCAAGCAGAGCTGCTCGGACGAGGAGCTTCTGTATCTGATGATGCATGTCAACCGTCTGCGATCGGCTTCGCAGACCGAATGAGTAAAGCCGCCAGCTCGGCGGCAATCGCCACAATTCATTTTGGTTTCTAACTGCGGGCAAGGTACCGGCTCGCGGTAGGGGATAACTTTGTCGAAATTTGGAAAAGAGAGGACAGATCATGGCAGGTAAATACGACGATCTTGCTGCCCAGATTGTTGAGCGAATCGGCGGCAAGTCCAACGTCAAATCCGTAGCACACTGCATTACCCGCGTTCGTTTTAAGCTCAAGGACGAGTCTCTGGCCAACGATGAGAAGATCTCCGAGCTTCCCAACGTCATCAAGGTCATGCGCGCCAACGGCCAGTACCAGGTTGTTGTGGGCAACATCGTCGAGGACGTCTACGATGCCGTCCTCAAGGCCGGCGGTTTTTCTGACGGCGGTGCCGTCGACGCCGATGACGATGAGGCCGCTCCCAAGAGCGCTACCGATGTGATCATCGACCTTATCTCGGGCATCTTCGCCCCCATGCTCGGCACCTTCGCCGCTGCCGGTATCATGAAGGGCCTGCTGGCGCTCGCTACCTTCCTGGTCCCGAGCTTTGCCAACGACGGCGCCTACACGCTGCTCTACACCGTCGCTGACGGCATGTTCTACTTCCTGCCCGTGGTGCTTGGCTTTACCGCGGCCAAAAAGTTCAAGATGAGCGAGTTCAACTGCATGGCCATCGCCTTTGCCCTGGTGTATCCCACCATGGTTGCCCTGACCTCGGGCGAGGTTGTCGGCTCCGTCGAGCTCGGCTTTGCCGGCACCTTCTCTTGGTACACCACGTTCCTGGGCCTGCCGCTCATCATGCCTGCCTCGGGTTACACCAGCTCCGTTATCCCCATCCTTCTCATGGTCTGGTTTGGCTCCACCCTCGAGCACTGGGTTAAGAAGTGGATGCCCGCTTCTATGAAGATGTTCTTCACCCCACTGATCGTCATCACCGTTACCGTCACCCTTGGCTATCTGGTCATTGGCCCCATCGCCACGCTCATCACCAACCTGCTCGGCGAGCTCTTCGCGCTGCTGTTTGGCCTGCCCATGATCGGTTCCATCCTGGGCTGCACCCTCGTTGGCGCCTTCTGGATGTGCCTGGTCATCTTCGGTTTCCACTGGTCGCTCGTGCCCATCGCGCTGGTCAACCTGTCCACTCTGGGCCACGACTACATCCTGGGCTCCGTTATCGCCCACTCCTTCTCGCTGGGCGCCGTGCTCTTTGCCATGTATCTCAAGAACAAGGACGAGAAGTTCCGCGGTATCGCGCTGCCGGCCATGATCTCCGCCTTCTTCTTTGGTGTCACCGAGCCCGCTATCTACGGTATTGCCCTGCCCGATAAGAAGGCCTTCATCAACGCCAGCATCGGTTCTGCCGTGGGCGGCCTCATCATCGGTATCTCCGGCGCTGTGATTTACATGTCTGGTGGCCTGGGTGTCTTCAACTGGCTGTCCTTCATCGATCCTTCCGGCGTCAACGGCATCAATCACATGATCTGGGCCATCGTCGCCTCGCTCGTGGGTGCCGCTGTGGGCTTCGCGATCGAGTTTGTTACCTACAAGCCCGAGGCTGCCAAGTAGCCTACACGACAAAGATTCGGTACCAAGCTGGCGGGGGAGCGCCCCGCCGGCTTTTTTCAAGTGGCTGACCAGCGCGCAGCCCGTAACAGACTTCGTCACGTACGAAAGGAGCCAACATGGCTTTTCCCGATGGATTTCTGTGGGGCGGCGCCACTGCCGCCAATCAGTGCGAAGGCGGATACAACGAGGACGGCAAGGGCCTCGGTGTTCCCGACATCATGACCGGCGGCACGGTCTCCGAGCCGCGCCACATTACCGACGGCATTCTGCCCCAGTACCACTATCCCAGCCACGAGGCCGTGGATATGTACCATCACTACCTCGACGATATCAAGCTCTTTGGCGAGATGGGCTTTAAGTGCTACCGCATGTCCATCAACTGGAGCCGCATCTTCCCCCACGGCGACGAGGCTGAGCCCAACCAG